>PMUF01000092.1 GCA_003167015.1 Chitinophagaceae bacterium
CTTTTGAGACACCCTCTTTTTGGTATGTAATATCCCATAGCATGTGATCCTTAATATCCCATACCATGCATTTCAGTCTCTGAGATCTTATGGCCGCCAAAAGGAAAAATGACTTTAAAGCCTACATTCCTCCCCATATTGTAGATCCCCTGGGTCCGGTTGGTAACGACAGCCGCCTGAGCGCCAAAGTTGGTTGGATTTTCGACGCTGTTGTAGGCCCAGAAATATTGTGGCCTTGAGGTATGGTCGATATACGCAATGTTGAACAGGTTGGTGCTGCTGATGATCAGGCTGCATATCACCCGATGAGTCTTCGGGCTCACGAAATTCGTTCCCAGACCCGCATCGAACAGGGTATATGCCAAAGAAGGCAACTCATTATACAACGCGCTGTAAATTTCGTTTTGTGGCCAATCATGCTCTAAGCCAAATGAAATATAGGCTGACCGCAGCACGGATGAAGACTTGTCCGCCAGCTTGAACCTGATCGATGAAGTCAGCCGGGGCGCCGGCGTAAAAGGTACGTGTTGTGTGGAATCTGTCTGCCCGGGCAGGAAAGAATAGATATACGTAAATCCATTTCTCCATTCGAACCATTGTGCACCGGCAGGATGTATATTCAAATAAGCCGTCACACCCGCCAGTACTGCCGAATTATCGCCGGTATACTTATAGACAGGAGCACCCAGCTGCATGGAATCTCCCCCAAAGACACTGGCGATCCGGTCCGCGAAGATGAAGTTGCTGATATGATTGTAGAATCCATCCACTTCAAAACTTACGTCCCTGCCGTTGTTTCCGTAGGCGATGTCCACCTCATAACCTTCTTCTGCCTTCAGATTGGGATCACCTATCTTAAATACATTGGCCGGATCCAGCTCATTAGAGGTCAATTCATTGATGGCCGGAGCGCGATAGCTTCTCGCCACATTAGCCTTGATATAATTATGTCCGGGCAGCTGATACGTCGCACCAATGCTGCCGGACCATCCGGTATAGGTCTGATTGAACGGTGCAAATTGTTCATAAGCCCCGGGGGTCCCTGCCGGAACTCCTGTCTGGTTCGGCAGATCGTAATTGAGCAGGTACATCGGTTTTCCTGACATCGTCCTCAGGTCATATCGCAATCCGCCGCTCAGCGTAAGGTCCTTAAAGTCTTTTTCCAGGATTCCGTAGCCCCCCACATCGAACAGGTTGTAATTAGGTATCTCATAATCCCCGACATACGGCGCAGGAGGTTCGGGAAAATTATTCTCGAATTCATACATCCCGTTAAAGCCGGTGGTCAGTTTCAACCCTGTAGCGAAATTTTCCACCTGGTACCTGATGTTGTATGGGATATCATGCACAACCATGTTTTCATCACCTACCGTTCCGGTGTCTATTTCATGGCGAATGCTCTCGGTGAAACCAACGTCCGCGCCGATCGTTCCCGTGCCGACCTTAATGCTGTTTTGCCACCAGAACTCCACATGGTACAGATCCTGGTACGGCGAGATCGTAGGCATTTTGTAAGATAAAAAATTACCGAGGGTCGGGAATATCTTCCCGCTGCCGGGCACATATTGTCCATTGACGTATTGTGCATTTAAAGGGACGTCGAACTCGAATTGGCCGCTTGCGCTGTCCCGGTTGCCATCGGGAATTTCAATGACCCGGTGAAGAAAACTTCCGCTGATCCGGGAATAACCCCAACTTTTGTCGAGTTCCAGGACTGCCCGGGCGTTACTTTGAACGTACGCCGTACTCCACACATAGCCGTCATGCGGGTCGGTATAACAATGCGCGGCTTCATAACTTCCCCTGACATCCCATTTCAAACCACCGCCATTTCCCCCCAGGTGCAGCGTATTGCCGATCAGCCCGTTATTGGTCTGGAATTCCGACTGGTAGCTGCCTTCGATAGTCCCGGGCGTTTCCGGTAAAGGTTCCGATTTGAAACTGACCACACCAGCCACGGCATTGGCGCCATACTGCATAGGGATCGATCAGGATACCATGCTCATCCCCCCACTGGAAATCTTCCTGCCTTTCACCGTCGAACAGGGTCAGCACCCTGTTATAGCCCAGCCCATTGATTTCAGGCTTGGAAACACCAGGACCGGTAGTGACCTGATCGATACCAGGCTGCCTGGCCAGGGCGTCGATCGCGTTGCTGGCAGCCTGCTGGGTCAGCATATCGTGCGAAACCACCGTGACCGGTACCGGTGCACGCTGGATCACCATCTTGTTGCCAAGGGCCGTAATGATGACTTCTTTCATGGCAGTAGCAGAAATAACAGGAGCAAAGTCAAGGGTTACATCCCCATCGATGGTCACCTGCCGGATTAAAGTACCATAACCGGTCATATGTACTTCCACGGTATAAGTACCCTTCGGCAATGGAGCGATTGTATAATTTCCATTCGCATCGGTAACGGCGCCTTTTTTAAGCTTGGGAAAATAGACCGCCGCACTTTGTAACGGCTGACGACTGGACGAATCTGTCACATGACCACTCAAAGACTGGGCACTGAGGTAAAGCCCCGAAAATAATAGCAGGAGCAAAAAGACTATTTTTTGCATCGTTCTTTTTTAACTGGTGAGGAATGACGAAGACACGGAGCCGCACAGCCAATGAACCAACCAGGCTGGACGGACAAACCGGATTAACAGGCATACGCCACACCAGCGGGCGGCCCGCGCAACCCGAAAAGAGGATGATCTTCGGCAATAGGCTCTGCCAGCACAGCTGCCCGGTGTACAGGCCAGGCGGTCGGCAGCCCTACTCTAAGTGTGAGGGAATGATCGAGGAAGGGAAACTCCACGACCAGGTTATCGGTGGCACAGTGAAAGCCGGCCTTATTATACTGATCCGCGTGGCCATACTTCAGCGACAGGTGCGTATCGGTATGATGCGCTACCAGTGCGTGAATCGCTATCCTGGGCGTCATGCCAAGCGCAAACAGGGCCAGGAGAAAGCCCGTCAGCAGGGACCGTATGATACGATTGTTTCTCAAAACAGTTTGAAACAGTGTTGCAAATTATGGCATTCTTTTCAAACTATATCACCGGTCACCCAAATATTTTACCGCTCGCCATCGGCACCGTCATGCTCCTCACCCTCCATTGCATCGCGCCGGTCTTTTACTCTGCCGGCCTCCTTCAACGCACGATGAAGGATCCATTCGATCTGGCCGTTGACGCTGCGAAATTCGTCCGCTGCCCATTTCTCGATGGCCTTCATCGTTGCTGCCTCTATACGTAAGGCAAAAGATTTCTTTTCCGCCATTCCTCAATGATTTAAAGTCCCTGCATTCACGATGGGCTGGGTTTCTTTGTCCCCGGCGATTTCCCTTTCCAGGGTGCTGTTGATTTCGTTGAAATCCGTGCTCAGCGTAACGGTAGCTTTTTCATCTTCAAAGTGGTCATAGGGAAAAGACGCGGCCAGTTTACGCACGGCTGAATCCGTCTGGATCTTAATGAAATTGACGTAATCATTCACTTCGAAAAAGGCTTTATAGGTATCTTTTACTTTCCAGACGAGGATGACGCTGATCATGATAGGATTGCCCATTTTATCGTTGACCTTTACTTTTTCACTCTCGAAATTCCGGGCCTTCAGTGAGATGGTCGTTCTTTGGTAGAAAGGATTGACCCAGTAGAAGCCGCTGCTGCGGACACTCCCCTGATAGGCGCCGAACAGCAGGAACAGTTTGGCGCTGTTGGGTTCGACCACGATCAGGCCTTTGGTAAAGATAATGAAGATCGCCACAAGGAGGATGATGATGAAAGGTGTTCCCGGATGGGAGTTGGCTGCAATGAATATGAGGAACAACAATGCGAGCACGACCACTAGCATTGGATAACCGCTGATAGGTTGGCGAACTTTTTCGGAAACGCCGGTTTGGATGTCCATAATTGTAGGTTTTATTGTAGAAGTTAAAGATAATACATTTTGATATCATTTTAATATCATAATGTATGATCGGCTATGAGAGGACGCGCGAGGGCGCGGCCGATGCTAGAAGCGGGAGCTCCGTGCGAGGCATGGAAGGTGGCCAAACTTTTGATCTTCCCCATTGTTATTCGACGTATCATGGCAAACGAAATTCGTCTCAGCATTCTCGATCAGACCCCGATCCGCAAGGACAGCGATGCGGGAGCCGCCCTCCAGGAGACCGTCAGGCTGGCTAAGCTGGCAGACCGTCTCGGCTATACCCGTTACTGGTTGTCGGAACATCACAATACCACGACACTGGCAGGCGCGGCGCCGGAGATCCTGATCGCCCGCCTGGCGGCAGAGACGAAAAATATCCGCCTGGGCTCCGGCGGTATCATGCTGCCTAACCACAGCGCCTTGAAAGTGGCCGAGAACTTCCGGCTGCTGGAGGCCCTGTATCCCGGCCGCATCGACCTTGGGATAGGACGTGCGCCGGGTGGTGACCGGCTGACGGCTCAACTCCTGAACCCGACCAATACTTTCGACCCCCAGGAATATATTCGCCAGATAAAAGACCTCTACGACTTTTTATCCGATACGCCCGGGCCCGGTAACTATGAAGGAAAGATCCGGGCCATCCCACGCATCGACACCCAGCCGGAACTGTGGATGCTGACCTCCAGCGGGGAAAGCGCTTACCTGGCAGCCCATTTCGGAATGTCCCTGTGCTATGCGCAATTCATCAATCCTGCAGGAGGGCCGGAAGCCATCCGCGCCTACCGGGAGCGCTGGCGGCCTTCAGCTACCCTCGCAAAACCCAGGGCCAGCGTAGGCATATTTGCCTTCTGCTCCGAAGACCCGCAAAAAGTCGCGGATACGCAGGCGTTGATCGACTATCGCCTGTTGGGCTTTGAGAAAGGCCGCTATGATGAGATCCCTACACTGGCCGCCGCCACCGCCTACCAGTATACGTCGGCCGAATGGCAGCGGGTGCTGCACAACCGGCAGCGGACCGCCATCGGCAGCCCGGACGAAATGCGGGAAAAATTGTCGAATCTGGCCGAAACATTCAAAGTCGATGAGATCGTGATTTCCACCTTTACCGAACGATCGGAAGACCGTTTGCACTCTTATGAACTGCTGGCGGAACTGTTCGGCCTGGAGCCACTAACAATTTCAGCAGTCTCCACAAATGCTGTAATTTGAAGAAAATACATGACAGATGAAACATCGACTGATAGCGCTGGCGCTCGCAGCCGGCCTCCCTGCGATAGCGCTTGCACAAACCCCCTCTTTGCAGAAAATATGGGAGACAGATACGATCATCGCCGTTCCCGAATCCGTCCTGCCTGATCCGGCGGCAGGTATCCTGTACGTCTCGCTGATCGACGGCGGCCCCTGGGATGTCGACGGAAAAGGTGGCGTGGGTAAACTGGGCCGGGACGGCAACCAGTACAACGGCCAATGGATCACCGGACTGAATGCTCCGAAAGGCATGGGCCGGTATGGCAATCGCCTCTATGTGGCGGATATCAGCGAAGTCGTCGTCATCGATGTTTCCAAAGACAGGATCGAGAAAAAAATCCCTGTCGCAGGCGCAACAGGGCTCAATGACATTACCGTCGACAAGAACGGAGTAGTATATGTATCGGATTCAAAAGCCGGCAAAGTCTACCGCATCGCCAACGACGTCCCCACCCTCTATATGGATGACCTGCCGGGCGCCAACGGGCTCAAAGCCTCGGACACCCATCTCTATATCCTGGCTAAAAAAGCGGTGCTGGTGGCGGACGCTTCCAAAAACCTCCGCACGATCACCGACTTGCCGAACGGCGGCGACGGCGTAGAAGAAGTCGGCAACGGCGACCTTATTGTCAGCGAATGGATCGGCAATGTATTCTACGTGTACGCGGACGGACGCAAGGTACTCATGCTCAACAGGCAGGCCGAACACAAGAACACGGCAGACATCTGGTTCGACAAGACCCTGGGCGTCTTATATGTCCCGGGCTTCAACGGCAAGACTATAACGGCATACCGGCTGATCAGGTCATAACGCGTCGTAATACCCGTAACGCGCTACTTCAGTATGATCACATTATGGACGGTAACGCTACCATCCGGAGCGATCAGCTTCAACAGGTAGTATCCATTGCTGAGACTGACATTCAGCGTCGCCATTCCACCCGCCACCGATGTCGTTCCCTGCGCCAGCAACTTACCACCGAGGTCGAACCATTGCACCTGCATGGAAGTCACGTTGACGTTCAGGCCGGTGACATTCAGGACGCTCCTGGCAGGATTAGGATACACGGAGACGGTTTGGGTCTGCAAAAAGTCCACCGATACCACGGCCGAATACTTTTGATTCCCGTTCAGATCGGTCTGCACCAGCCGATAGTAGCTCACACCGCTATAAGGGTTGGGGTCCTGTGCGGTATAATCCAGCGGCACGGCACTATTGCCGTCAGGGGCCAGCGTAGGAACTTTCTCCACCGTCACAAAGTTGACGCCATCCCTGCTCTTTTCTATCGTAAAGTAGCTGTTATTGGATTCCGTCGAGGTAGCCCATTGCAGATCAACAACGTTATTATCCGGCAAAGCCTTGAAATAAAGAAGCTCTATCGGCAATGTATTGTCGCCGCCTATCTGATCGGCTAAGGCAAAGGTGGAAAAGGAATTGAATACAGTCGGCGAAGATGTCGACGTGATACTGCCCGTCAGGTTGGCGCCCGCATTGTATACAGGTCCGCCCGTCCCTCCGATATTGATCCATGTCCCCGGCGCCGTATAGACGGTCTTCACGATCGTCAGCGTTGTTCCGTTGCTGACCACATCATTCGCCCCGAAGAATACCTGGATGGTCTGGTTGCCACTCAATCCCGTCGCCGGCGTATTCACGCCGGAGGAATTGGTCCGCGTGATAGTGTAATAATGTTGGTTGGAAACCTGGTCCACTGAAGGCGGCATGGTATAGCCCAGAGCGAACGCACTGGCATCGAATAACTGGGCCTGATAAGTGTACAGGGTCGCCGAAGTATGGTTGATGGTCAGCACGACGGGCCTGCAATCCGGATAGGTACCGATCGGGAAATTCAGGGTGCTGACACCTGCGCTGGATTTCTGATATTGCATAGGTCCGTTGACGTAGCTGGTCGATAAGGCATTGCCTGCGGCCGTAGATGACCCGTTCAGCATCGTCAGCAGATAGCTGGTCGTGGTATTCAGCAATCCCGCGCTCATCACGAGATTGTTCGATACGCTGATGGAAGTATTCGTCAGCGTCACG
>PMUF01000314.1 GCA_003167015.1 Chitinophagaceae bacterium
CCCAGACGCAGGTACCGGTAAAACCGGTATGCCCGAACGTCTCCGGCGACGCTGACAGGCAGGGATAGGGATAGGGGATACGAGTTTTGACCGTCTCCGGTTTATCGAATCCCAATGCCCGGCGGCTGATATCGCTATGATAGGCTGTGAAGTAGTCGATGGTCGACTTCTTCAGGTAGATCTGACCGTTAAACGTTCCGCCATCCAGCAGCATCTGTTCGAGTACGGCGAGATCATAGGCATCGCTGAACAGGCCGGCATGTCCGGCTACGCCGCCGAACATCGCCGACCCGGGATCATGGACGTCACCCCGTATCAGCTGCTGACGGAAGATCGGCTCCAGGGCTGTCGGGGCTATCCGGCCCAGCGGAAAACGTTCCCGGGGCTTAAAGCCGGCCGACGTCATCCCCAGCGGTTCATAATAGGTCTTTTCGACGTATTGGTCCAGCGGCATGCCGGTAACTGCCTCGACGATCTCACCCATGAAAATAAAGTCATTGTCGCTGTAGTCATATTTCCTGGGACCGAGTTTACTCTGCACGATGCGCAGGTTCATCGTATCCCGCCAATCGTTGCGCAGATAGAGGTTCTCCGCCACCCGGACGCCATGCAGGCTGTCGGGGCGCCGGGTAAAGTAGGCGGGCAGGGGATTCTGATCCTTGCTGCTGTCCACCGTTTCCTTGTAGAACACGACATCGGGCACCAACCCCGCCTGGTGCAACAGGATATCAAAGAGACGCAACGTATCCTTGTCCGAACCTCTTACCCATGGCAGGTAATCGCCCAGCGTCTTCTGCAGGTCCAGACGGCCTTCATCGTACAGCTTCATCACAGCCATGGTGGTCGCGCAGATCTTGGTACAGGAGGCCATATCATACAGCGTCTCGGTATACACCGGCTCCTTGCGGTCATACGTCATATAGCCGAAGGCTTTTTCATATACTATTTTGCCATCCTTCGCCACCAGCACCACACAACCAGGCGCCGCCTGCTTTTCAATGGCCTCGTTACAGATGGCGTCGATCTTCTGCAGCCGCAAGGCATCCATCCCCAGCGTCGCAGGATCAGCCATCGGCAATGCCCGGTACGGGCCCGTAATGCCTGCACCTGCCTTATACTGTTCGCAAACCGATACGGGAAGATGTCCCTTCGCGGTGAATTTACCATTCAGCAGGTCGGCAGCCACTTCCTGCGTGGTGGAATCGTCTTCATAACAGGCCACCAGGGTTTTAGCATCGCAGGTATTGCGGATCGCATAGGGATTGCCGAACACCAGGGTGACGCATTTCTCTTTTTGCTGCAGCTGCTGCAGCAGCCAGGTGACAGGACGGCTGATGAAAAAATTACGGGCGGGAAACCGGGCGTAGTTATGAAGCCCTATGACCAGCGCATCATACCGGTTACTCAGCAATTCGAGCGCGGCAACAGCTTTGGCGCTGTCGAGATTATAGTCGAAAAAGTAGACATGAGCGTTATAGTCCGCACGCATCCGGTCGCTGAAGGCATTATCCTCCGTCAGCCCCATCCCGATGTAGGCGATTTTTTTGGCCTTTCGTAGCGGATACACCGTCGGATCATCATTGCGCAACAGGGTCAGGGCATTTTCAGCCACCTCTCTGCGCATGTCATCGACACCGGCATTGAGGTCTGCGATCAGGTGCGTGGTGCTGACAGACTGCCATTGAGCCAATCCGTACGTATACTTGGCGTACAATACTTTTTTCACCCGCGCGTCGATATCCTTCCATCGGAGCTTTTTCGCCCGAATGGCAGCGTTGATCTTATCCAGGCTGAGCGTCACGTCTCCGGGAAGACACAACATGTCATTGCCCGCGATCAGCGATTGTACGGCAGCGTCGCCATCGGGATAGAACTTCGTCACTCCTTTCATCTCCAGCGCGTCGGTAAAGCTGATTCCCTCATAGTGCAGCTGCTTGCGCAGGAGTTTGGTGACATTGTTATACGAAAGCGAGGTGGCCTGGTTGGGCGTATTATCGATGGCCGGGATATAGAGATGCGCGATCATCACGCTGGCGACGCCGGCCTCGAACATCTTACGGAAGGGATAGAGCTCCAGCGAGTCCAGCTGCCTACGGTCCTTGTTGATCACCGGCAGGTCGAGGTGTGAGTCGACTGACACGTCGCCGTGACCGGGAAAATGCTTGGCGCAGGCCATGACCCCGGCGTCCTGCAAACCCTTCATGTATTGCACCCCGAACGCCGCCACCTTGAGCTTGTCTTCGCCGAATGACCGGTCATTGATCACAGGGTTGTCGGGGTTATTGTTGATATCGACCACGGGAGCATAGTTGACCTGGATTCCTATCCGCCTGCATTGCTGCCCTACCAGTTGCCCATAGCGGTAGACCAGGGTAGGATCGGCCGTTGCGCCGAGCATCATCTGCCGGGGCAATCCCAGGACGCTGTCCATGCGCATCCCCAGCCCATTCTCCGCATCGATACAAAAGAGGATGGGCGTCTTCGCGATGCCCTGTAAATAATTGATATGATCGGCCTGTGCGACGGGACCTCCCTGGAAAGTGCAGATGCCGCCGACATCGTATTTCCGCACTGCCTCTTCGGCCACGGAATCATAGAATATGGGGCGCCGGGTCGCAGGATCGATAGCAGAAAGCCGGATGACCATGAGCTGTGCGATCTTTTCGTCGGGTGACAGGGTTTTGAAAACACTGTCCACCCAGGCATCGGCCGAAAGAGTGGTAGTACGTTGAGCATAACCGCCGAGCGTACAGGCCGCCAGCATCAGCAACAGGGTGAATTTTCTCATATCGGGAGGTATGGCGTAAATTGCACACAAATTAAGGTAGAATTGCCAGACATCATCCATTTATTGCCCGATAACATCGCCAACCAGATAGCTGCCGGGGAGGTCATTCAACGGCCGGCCAGCGCCGTGAAAGAGTTATTGGAGAATGCGGTCGATTCAGGGGCCGACGATATCCGCCTGTTCGTCCAGGATGCGGGGAAGTCGCTGATCCAGGTCATCGACAACGGGAAAGGAATGAGCGAAACGGACGCCCGCATGGCTTTCGAACGGCATGCCACTTCCAAGATCAAGAATATCGACGACCTGTTCCATGTCCGCACGATGGGATTTCGTGGTGAAGCCCTCGCGTCTATCGCCGCTGTCGCCCAGGTCGAGCTGAAGACCCGACGGCCCGAAGATGAAATCGGTACCAGCATCGGGATCGAGAACAGCCGCGTTATCCGGCAGGAGCCTGTCGCCGCGCCTGCCGGCACCAGCATCGCCATGAAAAACCTCTTCTTCAATGTCCCTGCGCGCCGGAACTTCCTGAAGAGCAATCCCGTGGAGATGCGGCATATCGTCGATGAATTCACCCGGGTGACCCTGGCATTCCCCTCTATTTTCTTTTCGCTGACCGCTAACGGGCAGGAGCTGATGCACCTGGAAAAGGGCAGCCTGAAGCAACGCATCGTACAGATCCTCGGCAGCTCGCATGCCGCTAAGCTGGTCTCGGTACAGGAGAATACGGACTACCTGAACATCTATGGTTTTGTCGGCAAACCCGAAACGGCCAAGAAGA
>PMUF01000464.1 GCA_003167015.1 Chitinophagaceae bacterium
CAGTTGGAAAATGGGGAAGACCTGCATCAGCTGGACGTTCATTCCTCCATCGTCGATGGGATAACGCCTGCCGGCCTGAAAGAGACGGCTACCAAATATTTAAGCGGCGACAATTACATCCGGATGGAATTGCTGCCGGAGGCGCCGCGGCGATAGCGCGCGGGCCGCGTGCTGCCTGCAAAATGATCGTTTTCTCATGTGACATGATTCCTACGGAGAGGGTTTTTACCCTTTCCACGGAGTCATTTAAGAGGTCGCGCGTCGTCGGTGACGGCTGCATCATTTTGGTTTCAGCACAATATAGGTGGGGCTTTCGCCGATCGTCAGCGTGATGGCTGAATCGCCTGTTTGTTCCCATTTTGGTTCAGGCACCTGACCCGCTGCAGTGGCCATACCGGTGACGCGAACGGGTTTGCCGGGCAGATCGTTCAACGTCACTTTGATCTCCCTTGGCTGGTAACCTTCTTTTTCCTGGGTCCTGGCGCCGGTGGGTGACCAGGCTACCCAGATCTTGTTGTTCTTATCATCGCCCTGCTCGAATTCATAAACGAACAGATGGCCGACTTCGTTTTTCACAATCCGGTGCAGCCTATAGCTGCCCAGCGTTTCATACAATTGTTTGACCGCCCAAAAGGACATTTTCGGCTGAAAGTGCCGGGTCAGGCCGGAGCATCCGTGGAAGTAGGGCTCATCGTTGTCGTCAAAAAAATACAGGTAAGCCCGGTCCACGTCCCGCGTAGCAAAGACGAGAAAAGACCGGACGAGGTATTGCGCCTGCTGCAGGTCTGTAGCGCCCTGCCAGTCAAGCTTCAGAGCCCACTCCTTGCGATGCTGCATGGCTTCGGGCGTACATGCATCGTAGCCAAATTCGGTGATCCACACCTTTTTACCGGCGGCATATCGATTACGCCATTCGATGGCTTCATCCACTACCTTGAGGTAAATGATCGAGGGATCTTCGGGATAGCTGCGATTCCATAAGTTCTTTGAAGTGAATGACTGAGGTATCGTCGCATAGGTGTGTAAATTGATGACATCATACAGGGGTAAGATATCCTTATCTGCATACAGGGTATTCAGTCCCTGGGCGTAGTCGCTGGGTTCGCCGGCCTGGACGTAAGGCGTGAGGATGAGAGCTTTCGGATCGCCCGCGCGGATGCCTCCGGCCATTTGTTTGAAAATGGTCCTGAACAGGTCGTGATCTACCTTTCCGCCGGGTTCGTTGCCTATCTCAAATGAAGTAGCCAACTGTTCTGCGCCTGAAGGACCGTAGAAGGAGGCCATCCTTTTCCCATAGTCATACATCCATTGTTCCTTTCCTTTCCAGATGTCTTTGAGGTTGGGGTCGCCCTCACCGAATTTGCCGAACAGGAGGCAAATGTCAGTCTCAAATCCATTTTGTTTCCATTTGCCGTACACATCTGTTTTCCAATTGATATGATTTGCCGTGAGCGGTATCGTCATAGAATCACCGGGCTCATTTACATCCCAATCGATACTGTGGTAATTACGGGCCAGCCGGCATACCTGCCGGTATAATTCCGGCTTAAAATATAAATGACCGTTAATACCCATGAAATCTCTGAAAAGAGGCCTGTTAGCGGGAATGGGGGGAATAACCGCCGGCGATGGGTTGGAATCACAATACTGAAATGTAGTGGACAGGATAAATACAGCGCCTAATAGTAGAAATCTCATGACCCGTTAAATGTAGTCATTTTTGATGGGCGGAATAACCGATTTTTATCTACTTTTGACACCGATTTGAACCGCAGGACACTATACGGCCAACTAATTGTACTCCTCTTTCTCGCATCCTTTCTTGCGCAGACGTTCAGCCGGTTTTTCATCATTGCCGACTATTATGCCAACACGGCTAAATATGCTGCCCTTTGTGAGAACAAGGCTATCCTTAACATGCATTGCAACGGGAAATGCCAGATGATGAAGCGGCTGAAGCAGGAACAAAAGGATGAACAGGAAAACCAGGAGCGGGCTGTGGACAACAAAAATGAGGTTGTCTTCTTCTCTCCCTCCTCCTTCTCGCTGGCGCAACCTGTCATCGATTTGAATCCGGCCGAAAAGAGCACGCTACAGTCCTACGGCCCTTCGCTGATCCTTTGTGTCGATATCTTCCATCCCCCCAGAGCCTGACAGTCCTTCCCTGCCAGTCAACTATTTGCGTATCTAAATTATTCCGATGCGAGGGTTTTTCTTTTTGCTTCCGGCATTACTCGCCGGAACGTGCCTGTGCGCCCAGTCTTTGCAGGGCACGGTCACGGACTCTATCAGCCATCATCCTGTCGGAGGGGCTGCTGTCTATCTTCCTGAGCTCAGGCGGTCCGCCCTGACCGATAAGGATGGGGTCTATCATTTCGGCTCCATTCCCCAGGGAACCTATACCATTGAAGTACAGGGGATGGGGTATACCATTGTCATCCGTCAGGTAAGGATATCGGGCAATACCACGCTGGATCTGGTCGCCGGTATATCCTACAGCTCGCTGAAACCAGTGGTGATCACCAGTCTTGGGAATGTGACCAATACTCAGCGTTCACCCATCCCTGTTTCCGTCGTGACCCATGATATGATCCTATGGGGCTCCGCCAACACGGCCATCGATCTTGTCGCCTCCCGGCCCGGCGTCAGCGAAACAACAGAGGGGGTCGGGACGACCAAGCCCGTCATCAATGGCCTGGGCTTCGACCGGGTGCTTGTCCTCACCGATGGAGTGCCACAGGAAGATTTCCAATGGGGCGACGACCATGGCATTTTGATAGATCCCTATGCCGTCCAGGAGGCAGAAGTGATCCGGGGACCGGCCTCATTGCAATATGGCGCCAGCGCGGAGGCGGGTGTCATCAGCTTCAAGTCCGCGCCCTTTGTTCCCGATGGCACGACACAGGGCAGCTGGCTGTCGGAATATCACGCCAACAACGGGTATGTCGGCAACTCTTTCCATCTCGGCGGCAACCATCACGACTTCGTGTATGACCTGAAGCTGAGTGAGGAGCTGACACATAGCTACTGGAATCCGAAGGATGGCTATGTCTGGGGCAGCGCCTATAACCAGGGCAATGCCAGGCTGACGATGGGCGTGAACAAGTCCTGGGGTTATTCCCGGCTGACATTGAGCGGACTATACCGGCGGATACAGGTCCCCGATGGGAATCGCGACAGTAGCGGACATTTCCTGTTCGATACTCCGATCGGTGACAAGGTGGCGCCGACGCTGTCCAACTTCCTGTCCTACAATGCCACTATCGCCGGTGACAAGGTGCTGGATGAATACCAGGCCTGGTGGCAGAACAGGATCAATGCGGGCAAGGGGAATATCGGGCTGGATATCGGCTTTACGAGCAGTGTTCACCACGATATCGATTCCGGTACTCTCGGCGAGAACAATATGGTGGTCTATGATATCCCCTATAACCTGCGGTACCAGCTGACGAACGCCGACAAGGGCTTTAAGCTCACCACCGGTTTCAACGGGCTCTACGAGTCTGAGCATAACCTGCCTGCGCCCCCTGCTCCTTATGTTCCCGATTATGAGATCCCGAACTACCGGAATTTCGAGATCGGCGCATTTGCGATCGGGGAAAAGAATATCGGGGCATTGACCCTCAGCGGCGGGTTGCGTTATGATATCACCAATTTCGTCGGCGATGGGCTGTACCAGTTCACGCCCTTCAACAATACCTACTCCGGCTGGTCCGGCAGTGCCGGAGCTACCTATCAGCTGCCGCACAACAACTATGTGAAGCTGAATATTTCCAAAAGCTTTCGGGCGCCTGCGATCAATGAGCTGACCAGCAATGGGCTGAATATCGGTTCCAATGCCGTGCAGCTGGGGAATATCAACCTGAAAGCCGAGCAGGGCTACCAGATCGACGTGGCTTATGGAAATAACGGGCGGGATGTCAGCTTCGAGATCGACGGGTTCTATAACCATATCAATCATTTCATCTTTGCCGACCGGACCGACTCCGTGTCGCAGGGCTATCCCATATTCGAGTATGTTTCATCGAATACCGCGATCCTGACCGGGGCGTCGGTCACGTTGGGCGTACATCCGGCGGCCGTCAAATGGCTGGAGTGGGAAAACATGTTCAGCTATATGTACACGTGGCTTCCGCATCAGACGAATTCGACTGACCACCTGCCCTGGATCCCGGCGCCGCATTGGAACAGTAACCTGATCTTCAGGCTGAATGACCGGAAAGGGTCGGCATTGCGGGGCGCCTATTTCAAGGTGGGCGTTGCGAAATACTGGGCGCAGAATGACATTTATAGCGCTTTGTATACGGAACTGGCCTCAGCGCCTTATACCCTGGTCAATGCCGGATTGGGCACTAACTTTGTCAATCCCCGCGACGGGCGCGTGATCTGTTCGTTGTTCGTCAACTGTACCAACCTGACGAATATTGCCTATGCGGATCACCTGAACCTGGCGCAATACTTCTATGCGGTGAATGGCAACCTGGTCACTGTTACGAATCAGCGGCAGGGGGTCTTCAATATGGGGCGGGATTTTACCATTAAAGTCGTTTTCCCTTTTGGGAGCAAATAAAAACAATCAATATGAAAAAGATCATTTTCTGTGCGATGGTGATATTGTCGATGGCCGCTTGCCATCAGGGTGCGACCACAGCTGATGCCGCTGCGGGTCGCCGGGCCATGGCCATGGATAGCGCTGCCCGGGCTGCGGCCCGATTTAAAAAGACTGTCATTTCCCTGGTCGATTATAAAAAAGATCCGGCCTGCGGGATGCCGCTGACGGCGGGGTTGGAGGACACGACGAGGTATAAGGGCAAGCTGTACGGGTTTTGCTCCAAAGAGTGTAAGGCGGAGTTCCTGAAGGACCCGGAGGAAGAGGACGCGCGAGGGCGCGGCCGATAGTTGAAGCGGCAGCCCCGTGCGGGGGCGCGGCAGGAATGGCGGCGAAAGCGAAATAGGGAGGGCCCGGGCGCGGCCGCTAAAACTCTATATGTCCCCTGAAGGCAAACACATGGACGGGCCCGTGCCTGTCCTTGTTGTATCCGGGGTTGGTGACGTACTGGTAATCGAAGGTCAGAAAGACATGCTCGTACAGCTTAGCATTATAATAGGTCTCCACGATCGACTCATGACCATAGTTCAGATTCCCATCCCCGATAATGAAGCCATAGCCGCCGGCTTTGAGGAAGGCGCGATGTTCGGCAGAAATACCGTTGACCACTCCGGCAACGCCGACTACGTCATCGGGCCTTTTCCAGGGAGCACCCTTGAAGGACAAGCCGAGGGAAGCGGTCTGATCGATCTCGGTAAAAGCCCAGGTCGCATACTGGCCATCGTTCCAGCCGACGCGGGCGAAGGCGCCGATGTTGTCGGTGAGTTCCTGGTCCGCATTCAGCCCGAGGCCGGTCTTGTGACCGCCATACGAAGTGCCTTCACCATTGCCGTCGATGACATTCAGCAGCGCGGTATCATTGTCCTTCAGGGCCGCAAGGCCGGCTTTATAGGAAGGGGCTCTGGACTGGGTATAGCTGAACAACAGCCGGATGGTGCCCGGGTGGCTGCCGAGCTTCGTTTCGCGTTCGAGTTCGGCGGTCTCCGACATCGCCTTGTCGAAGACATATTCCATTTTCGGGTGGTTGGCGACGACGGGTACGGCCACGGAGGACAGGCGTACGGCCCAGTTGGGGGTATGCCATTCTACGATCAAGCCGGATGTATACCCTTTCGTATCGGCGGGGTAATCCCAGGCGCCATTGCTCATCAGCGACCAGTTCAGGAACTGGCTGCGGGGGTCGTGGCTATAGGCGTTGACGTCATATTGATCAGACATCGCATATTTCCCGGCGGTGATGGTGATACGGTGGGTGGGGAGGCGTTCCGCGACCTGGAAAGGACCATCGGGTGCGTCTTCATAGTCCGTGTGGCCGAGAGGAAAGGATTGTTGGAAATAGGCTCGGGATAAGGACAGGACGGGTTCGGGGTTGCCGATCCGATAGGTCTCGCCGTTTAACGCTCCCGCTACGCCTACGGAATAGCTCAATCCACGGCCGCCGGATACTTCGGGGTTGGCATAGATGGCGGCGCCCTTCCAGAGTTTTCTGCCCAGGAACAGCGTGGTGGTGATGCTGGTAGCGGCAGGCTCGACGGTATCGGACAGGCTGTTCATCCCGCTGTAGGCAGCGTGAAAGCCTGAATGGATCTGGTTGATGACGGTCAGCTGGAAATGGGTGCTCCACGGGCTGGTCTTGGTCGTATCAGGTGGCTGAGTGGTCGCCGCTGCCGGGGCCGCCGGCGGCGTTTGCGCATTCACGCTAGACACACTCAATAAATACAAAGCGATACACGGTAGAAATTTTCTCATAACCATTCATGAAATTTACGGATGAACCAGACCTTGACTAACTGGGTCAATATGCAATAGACAAGCAGGATCGCGAACAGCCAGGGAAAATAGCTGAGGGGCAAAGGTACCATCTTCAGGGCATCGGCGAAACCCGAGAAGGGAAGAAAAATCCCCAGGGCCATGATGCCCGTCGTCAGCGCGAGCACCGGGGCTGTGGCCCAGCTCTGGATGAACGGGATCTTCCGGGTGCGGATCATGTGGACGATGAGGGTCTGAGACAATAAGCCTTCGACGAACCAGCCGCTCTGGAAAAGACTTTGGTGGGCGGTCGAATTGGCCTTGAACACAAACCACATCAATGCATACGTGGCATAGTCGAAGATCGAACTGATGGGCCCGATGAAGATCATGAACTTACTGATCCCGCCGGCGTCCCATTTCCGGGGCGTCTCGATATATTCGGCATCCATCCTGTCCCAGGGAATGGAGATCTGCGAGATGTCATAGAGCAAATTTTGAATCAGGATCTGGATCGGCAGCATCGGCAGGAAAGGTAAGATGGCGCTGGCGCCCAGCATGCTGAACATATTGCCGAAATTGCTGCTGGCGGTCATCTTGATATACTTGATGATATTGCCGAAGGTTCGCCGGCCATAGATCACTCCTTTCCGCAGGACCATGAGGTCTTTTTCGAGGAGGATGATATCGGCGCTCTCCTTGGCGATGTCAACAGCCGTATCAACGGAGATGCCTACATCCGCGTCACGGAGGGCCGCGGCGTCATTGATCCCGTCGCCCATGAACCCCACCGTATGCCCTTTGGCCTGTAATACCTTTACTACCCTGCTTTTCTGAGCAGGGCTGAGCTTGGCGAAAATAGTGATTTCGTCTATCTGCCGTGTTAATTCTGTGTCATCAATTTTTTCCAGCTCATGACCCAGCAGGATATTATTGATGGGGATACCGACGTCCCGGCAGATCTTTTTGGTGACGATCTCGTTATCGCCGGTGAGCACTTTCAGGGTGATCCCCAGCTTGTGCAGGGCCTCGATGGACGGCTTGGCGGAGGGCTTGGCGGGATCGAGGAACCCGATGAAGCCTACCACGATCATGTTGCTTTCGTCTGCAATCGAATAGGTCAGGGGCCGTTCGTCAAATTCCTTGACGGCGACGAGCAAGACCCTCAGCCCTTCCTTGTTCAGCTTTTTGGAGGTTTCGAGGATGGTCTTCCTCATCTCCGCATCGAGGGGGATGATATCGTCAGAGTCGATCTGCAGCTGCAGGTCCTCACCGGGATCGAAGACGCGGGGGCAGAGGTCGAGCATTTCTTCGACGGCGCCTTTGCAGATGAGGAGGTGCTTGTGGTGGTGTTCGAGGATGACGGACATTCTGCGACGTTGGAAATCAAACGGTATTTCATCGACCTTATGATAATCTTCCACTTTCAGGGAATCATGGAGCTCGCCGTGTTCGAGGACGGCGACGTCGAGAAGGCTTTTCAGCCCGGTCTGGTGATAGCTGTTCAGGTAGGCCCATTGGAGGACTTCTTCGTCTTCTTCGCCGAGGACATTGAGGTGTCGTTCGAGTACGATCTTGTCAATGGTCAGGGTACCGGTCTTGTCGGTGCACAAGACGTCCATCGCACCGATATTCTGGATGGCGTTGAGGCGTTTGACGATGACCTTTCGCTTGCTCATGTTGACGGCGCCTTTGGCGAGGTTGGCCGTGACGATCATGGGCAGCATCTCGGGGGTCAGCCCGACGGCGACGGCGATGCCGAATAGCAGGGCTTCGAGCCAGTTGTGTTTGGTGAAGCCGTTGATAAGAAAGACAAGAGGGACCATGACGAGCATAAAACGGATCAGCAGCCAGCTGACGCTATTGACGCCTTTGTCAAAGCTGGTTTCGGCACGTTTGCCGGTGACGGCCTTGCTGATGGAGCCAAAGTAGGTGAGGGCGCCGGTGGTGACGGCTACGGCCATGGCCGTACCGCTGACGACGTTGGTGCCCATGAAACAACAATTCTCCAATTCCAGGGGCGTGCGGTTGTCGGCATCGGAAATGAGATAATCACGCTTTTCTACGGGCAGGGCTTCTCCTGTCAGCATAGCCTGGCTGACGAAAAGGTCTTTGGACTGCAGGATGCGGCAGTCTGCGGGGATCATGTCGCCGGCGGAGAGAAAGATGAGATCTCCGGGGACGAGCTGTTTGATATCGATCTCCTGTTTGCCTGGACCGAGCACTGTTTTTCGAAGGACGGTTGCGGTGGTCTTGACCATGCTTTTTAGCTGTTCGGCAGCGAGGTTACTGCGGAATTCCTGCCAGAAGCGCAGCAGGCTGCTCAGCATGACCATGATACAGACGACGATGAGGGTTTTATAGTCCCTGTCTTCGGGGGCGGCGAGGAATACGTCGGTGATCAGCGACACGATGGCGATGACGATCAGGATGCCGATAAAGGGATTGATAAAGGCCTGCAGCAGCTGGACGTACCAGGCGGGGGCTTTTTCATGGGCCACTTCATTAGCGCCGAAATGCTGTAGCTTGTCCTCGACCTGGTCTTCGGTGAGGCCGGTTTCCTGGCTGTCGAGCAGGGCAAGGACGGAGGTCTTGTCTGCCCGGGATACGCTGATGAGTTTGGCAGCCGCGGCGGCGTCGAAGTCGTGTGCTGATTTGTCGTTGTGGTGGGGGTTCAGCGACAGGATCTTCCTTTTAGCCTCTTTGATATAGGTGTTCATGGTGTTCCCGGTTGAGGTGGCAAAGCTAGGCCGGGCAGCCCGGAGGGGCGGTTAGAGAGCTATTATAAATTTATTAGAAAATTATTAGAAACTCACTCCCATGACAAACCCGACGCTCCATCCATTTAAATGGTAGGGCGTGGCTTTTATGGGTGCATCATTGTATTGCACCGTCAGCAGGTTGTCATTTAAGTCTTTGACTGTAACCTGATGGTCATCGTCCTGGTTAAAGTAGACCTTTCCTTTTTCGCTGACCGCAAGCGTGTAGGCAGCATAGACCTCGATATAACACCTGTGACGGTAAGGATTTGTGCCAATGGCTATTTTCGGCTGCAGGGACCATTCTCTCTGGCCGTAATAAATGTTCAGCGAATTCGCGGAGTCGGTAAAGGTAGTGGTAGACCCGGATTCATACCAGGCGCCGGTAGTATACGAATAAGTCGGTCCGGCTGTCGTTCCGCCAAAGGTAATGCTGCGGTCTTTGTTGTCAATGGCGCCAAGATAGGTGGGACTTTTGGAATCCGTCCCTTTATAATTCGCATACAGGATATTCAGCGAAGGCTTCAGTACAAAACGTTTTTCGGACCGTTCTGATTTTGATGGCCAATCGAAGAACAGGTTTCTTCCATAGCCAAAAGAAAATGTCAGGTTCCTGCTGACAGTCCCTTCTCCCATCAGTACCGGCGAAAAATGAACACTCGCGAACTGATGCCTGTCGCCAAAGTCAGCGCCCAAATGAAGGATATAGACTTTAAGCGATGAAAACGGATGGATAACCCTGGAATGAAAGACGCTGTCGGCCGTACTACCCGAGGGACTGATGACCTGGTAAGGAAAGCTGACTGTCAGGCCGCCTTGTTTTTGATCAGAGAAAAAGGGCTCTGCCGCTGCAAAGCCGGTGATGGTCCAATAGAAGTCTTTTTGGGCATGCTGTGCATTGCCGGCCATGGAGGATAGCGCACCGGCTATGAGTATTAGGGTGCTTTTCATATTTGGGGTTATGCGAAGACTAAGATAAGTTCCCGATGCAATACCTTTCGTTTAGGAATTGTTAAGCCTGCCGGCTTTTGCAAACCGTTCACAAATGAGGGGCGTTCCGGGCGGGCGCTCAGAGATGAGGGAGTTCGACGGTGAAGGTGGTGCCTTCGGTGACACGCGAGGCGACGGATAGCGATCCCTGGTGGAGATGGATGATCTTGTCGGTGAGGGACAGGCCGATGCCATTGCCTTCGGCATATTTTTTATTGGCGCCGCGATAGAAGGGGGTGAAGATACTGGCGATATCTTCCGGTGAGATGCCGATGCCGGTATCGGAGAAGCGAAGGATGACGTTTTTGGCGTGAAAGCTGATGGCGACGGTCGACTGCCGGTCATCGGAAAATTTACAGCCGTTATCGATCAGGTTGGTGAAAGCAACTTTCAGCAGGTATTCATTCCCCAGGACCGAAATAAAATCGTCCTCTTCAATCTCGCGCTCGAAAATGATATTGACGCCATAGTCGGGATTCGACTTCAGCACGGCCTGCCGGGTATCCAACAGCAGCTCATCCAGCCGCACTTCTTTAAAGGCGATCTCTGCCTTGTCGTAGCTGGCCTTGGCGAGATCCAGCAGGCCATTGGAGAGCTTGACGAGCCGGCGGGCATCCTGCAGGATCAGCCGGGTCAATTCCTCGTATTCGGCGGGGGTCCTGCCTTTTTTCGCCGCGATCTCCAGTTCGCCGATGATGGTGGCCAGGGGGGTGCGGAGCTCGTGGGAGATATTCGACACGAACTGTCGTTGTGCTTCGAAGGAATTTTCCAGCCGGTCGAGCATCCTGTTGAAGGTGATGGCGAGCTCGGCAATTTCGTCCTTGCCCCGGCCTTCGCTGATCCGCAGGTCGAGATGGGAGGCGGTGATCTCCTCCACTTTGTCGACCATTTGAGAGACTGGCTGCAAGGCCTGCCGGGAGAAGAGATAGCCGGCCAGGAAGGTCAGCAGGATGGCGACGATGAAGCCTGGCAGCAGGGCGATCCGCAGGTCATGCAATTTGGCCAGCCCATCGATGTCTTTGGCGGCGGCGGTGACGACATAGTCTTTACCGTTATAGGGATACAGGAACCCGATAGCCTGCAGGTCCTGGACATAAAAGTGAATTTCGTGTTGTTGGACGATGGTGTCGATCATGCCTCTGGTCTCCTTCACGCGGTCTATGTAGACGGCGTCGTGGTACAGCAGATGAAAGGCCGTGTCGTACACCGCCACTTCTTCCTGGGGGAGGGAGTTCAAAGAGTTCTTATAGATCAATTGGAGAACGGTGGGCTGTACTTTGGCGCCCAGCAGGAGGTTGGTCTTGGTGATGGCCTGTTGACGGAGGCGTTTGAAATATTGATCCTCTCTGTCGCGGGCATTAGAAAAGTAGATGACGAGGCAGAAGATCAGCAACAGGGCGGCGAACAAGGCCGTGAACAACAGTGTCAATTTTAACCTGATCTTCATGTCAGCTGCCTTCTTTAAAGATGAATCCGATGCCGGCCCGGGTATGGATCAATTTGACGGGATAGTCTTTATCGATCTTTTTCCGCAGGTAATTGATGTAGACATCGATAAAATTGGTACCGGTGTCGAAGATGGTTTCCCAGACCTTTTCGGCGATTTCCGCCCGGGACAGCACGCGGCCTTTGTTCTGCATCATATAGAGCAGCAACCTGAATTCTTTGGGGGTGAGGTTGATTTCTTTTCCACCGCGCGTCACGACGAAGGTGCCGGCGTCCAGTTCGAGGTCGGCGACCCGGAGGATGGAAGGAGTCTGTGGCAGTCCTTTGGCTTGGCGCTTTGTAAGCGCCCGTATCCTGGCCTGGAGTTCCCGGAAGTCGAAGGGTTTGACGAGGTAATCATCGGCCCCGGCATCGAGCCCTTCGACCTTGTCATCTGTCGTACCGAGGGCGGTCAGCATGATGATGGGGATATCGGGTTTGACAAGCCGGACTTCCTTGCACAGGTCGATGCCATTGATGCCGGGAAGGACGACGTCCATGATGATAATGTCATAGTCACGCTGTAGGGCCAGCGCTTTTCCTGTCGTGCCGTCGTGGCTGAGCTCTACCGTGTAGTCCTGGTCTTCCAGTCCTCTTTTGATGAGGTCAGCCACTCTTTTTTCGTCCTCTATGACTAAGATTTGCATCGGCCGCTAAAGTCTGGCTTTTCCGGCAATTCCGGTGAAAAAATGTTGCCTTTTTTATTGATGCGGGCGGGAGAGCGTAGCCCGGAATGCCAACGCAGACATGCCGGCGGACCTGCGAAAAAAACGGCTGAAATATGCAGCATCCTCGTAACCCAATTCGTAGGCAATCTGCTTAACATTGAACTGGGTATGATAAAGCAGGCGTTTGGCCTCCACGAGGATCTCCTGCTGTATCCAATAGCGGACCGGAAGACCCGTCATGCTCTTAACGGACTGATTTAAGTAGGAGAGTGAAACATTGAGCCGGTTCGAGTAAGTCGCGGGGCTTTTGATCGTGCGGATATTTTCTGCCATCAATCTCTTGAATTGCCGGCATAGCTCCGCAGGCCGGGACAGCAGTTGGTTCGTTACGGGTACATCGTCATAAGAACCTGCGGCCATCGTAACAAAAGATTGCAGCAGCGCGTGCATCGCCGGAATGCGAAGCCTGGCATTGTTGTTTTCGGCGTACCGCTGTTGTAAGACGGTCAGTAGTGAGGTAAATTGCCGTAACAGGGTGGGATTAAGTGTGCAGGGCAATTGCAGATCCAACTTGCCTTCGAATACATCCCGGCACTCCGGTGGCACCATCGATGTATCCACTGCGAGAAACCAACCCTCTGCTGCGCGGGTCCTGATGTGGTGATGGACCTGGGCAGGCAGAATATAGAACAGTTGTCCGGCCCCCATGTTTACCTGCTGCCAGTCAATCGTCAACGAACCGTTACCTCTTTTCAGCAGGAAGAAAAGATAATGATCGTCACGATGTGCGCCCAGATCCTTAGCCTTTTTGTCGAACGACTCATCAGGGTAAAAACTTTTTACCTGAAAACCCAGGGATGTTTTGGCCTGTAGCTGATCCAGCGGTATTGGTTTCATGCTTTCAAAAATAGCATAATCTGCCCGGTCATGGTGTCAGTTTCAGCAGCTTATCCGCATTACTGTGAGCGATCTTTGCGATCTGGTCCTCCGGCAACGCTATATTATGCAGGAAGTCGGCGCCCATTTCGTTAGTGCTGAATGGATAATCCACGGAAAACAGGATGTTGTCTATGCCGAACGTATCGATGGCCAGTCTTAATGGCGGTTGGGTAAAAAAACCGCTGGTCGTAATATACAGCTGTTGATGGAAGGTATCGATGAGGGTTCGTTGATTGGCGCCTCCGTTTCCGGGTTGAAAGGCCCGGTTCGATCGCACCATCATCATCGGCAGCATTTCACCCATGTGACCAATGATAATCTTCAATCCGGGATACATATCGAAGATGCCGGCGATCAGTAATCGAAGGACATGGATCGCAGTTTCGGAATGCCATCCCCAGCCGTAGCAGGCGATGGATTCAAGCATCCCGGGATGGTGGCTGAAATGGCTGTAATACGTCTCGGCCACGGCTGCCGGCGGCACACCAGGATGGATATAGATGGGGACGCCCAGCTTTTCCGCCCGTTCAAGGATAGGCTGAAATTTCGGGTGGTCTAAAAATTGATCTTCCGTCAGTCCACTGATCATGGCGCCACGAAACCCATAGCTTACGACGGCGCGTTCCAGCTCATCGGCGGCGGCTGGCGGATTGGTCATGGGCAGATGAGCAAAGGCGGTAAAGCGTGTCGGATGACGGGCGATTCTTTGCGCAATGAGGTCATTATAGCGGGTTGCAAAGGCCGGCCCGGCCTCCGCGGTTAACAAATTGGCGCCGAAGGTATCCACAGAGAGGACCTGTAGGGTAATTTTGTTGGCGTCCATTGAAGTCAGTCGTTGATCGTCAATGTCGGCGAGTTTGGGCCGCATTTTCTCCATCACCGGGGATTGGCCGAATCTGCCCAGGGCTTCTTTGGGAATCAATGCTGTCATTTCAGGGAAGGAAATGTGCTCTTCCAGGGTTACGATCCGCATGTTTTATTTTTAGTACAAAGAAACGGACATTAGGCGCGAATATCAATAGCCGATTCGTCGGAAAGACAGGACAAACCGTCTCAACGCCCGGGGGATGGCGGGACGGGGATGGGACGGCGGGTCGCCCGGCCGTCTACGCCTTATTCCGGGAGTTTGCGGTCTTTCAAAAGACGCCGGAGAAATTGCACATCACCCTCGACCAGCTCATCGCGGACGAGGCACATTTTCAATGTTTTGTGGCGGAGGTGGGTGGCGGCGCCGAGGCGGATGACGGTGACGCGGCGGATGACGGTGACGCGGCAGAGGGTGGCGAGAGCGGCGGCGATCGCGAGATCGTCGGGTTCGCCACTTTTTTCGAGGCTTATTATTCCTGGACGGGTAAAGCCATTTATCTCGATGACCTCTACGTGCGGGAGAGCAGCCGGAAGTACGGGATTGGCAAAAAGCTGCTGTTTGCGGTGATCGATTTTTCAAAGGAGAACGGGTGCAAGACGGTCCGCTGGCTGGTGTCGCGATGGAATGGCAATGCCATGGCATTTTACAAATCTATCGGTGCGGAAATCTATGAGACGGAGATGGTTTGCGTGCTGGACAATCATTGAGGCCGGCCAAAAAGTTAAGCTACATGCTGTCTGGAATACCAATCCTTAACTTCAGTGACGATATTATTTAAACTTTTGTCATCCAATTTCTCGACATCATTCTTTGCTGTGTCAAATGCCAATTGGCCATCTCCCACAGGCTTCTTAATCCACTTGTAATACCCATGATCGTTTGCATTATCAAACATCACCAAGAGTGCAGGGAAGGCAATATTCTCGTATTCTGAGCGTAGCAGGCCATTTAAATTCCCATTGTCCTCATTGTACGATTTAACCTCAACGCCAAAAAGCCTTCCTGTTTGTTTATGGTTCTCCCCAATATCAATCAAGTAATCAAACAGCGGCTCCTTGAAATTGGGTTCATTAATAATGAGGTCGGCCAACCGGGAAAAATAGACATACCCCAATTTCTCAGCCCGCCATTTATTGAAATCTTTTTTATTTTCCATCACTATTAATTGAAGGATGATACAAATTTCGTTATCATTCGGCTATTATCCCAGTAGTCAGCTACTTCTTTCCAAAGTTGTTGAAGGACAGTACTAGTAATGGGAAATTTGGTTGGTATTCCATTGATATTCAATGAGGTATTTAAATTGTTGGCAGAAATCAGGTAGCCCTTTTCCTGTGTCTCGTCGATCCCAAAGATATACACCGGTATTGGAAACTTGGTGAGTTCTGCGACCTCATCCTGGCCAATGGTAATCTTTATTTTTTCATCGCCAGGGTAATACCCGAGTGTTGTAGTCTTGACGCTGGCATAGAAGAATGCCTTATAAGGATACTGTAGTAAATCCACATGGAAATCAACGGTATGGAATTTATCACCCAAAAATGTAGGATCCAACAAAAAGCCCTTTGATGCCACATTGCGACTGATAACGGTCGCAAAGATATTTTCGCCTCTCTTGCCTATCCTGTTGCTCATCTTGATCAGTATTTCGGGTTTTAAAATTATGGTCATTAAGAGCTCCAAAAAAATAATCTTATCGCTGCTGTATTTCCTGAATTTTCTTCCCTGCTTTTTCCGGTGGCATACGTATATACTTATAGAAATCCTTTAGGGTTTTATGGCCGCTGGTTTTAATAATGAGTCTCTGAGGATTGATCAAAGAAGGCTGTAACATTTTGGCCGATCGTGCGACAAATGAGGATATAAACTCAATCACATGTCTGCGCATCAGGTGTTGGTCCTCCTAGCGATCCAATTGGGGATCCTTTTGTTGCCTTCCTACGGGCTGTCGAAACTGTTCGTCAAGGCCGGCGTGCCCGGCTGGAAGGCGTTTATTCCTTTTTATAATACGCTGGTGATGCTGCAGCTGGGGCAGCGGCCCATGCATTGGCTCTTCTGGCAGGTGATCCCGATTGTGGGCTGGTTTGTGTCGATGGGGATCTTTGTGGAGTTCGTCAAATTATTCGGCAAGTTCAAATTATACGAACATGCGCTGGCGGCGCTGCTGCCGGTCCTGTACTTTGTGTACCTGGGCAGTAATCCGGCTGTCCGGTTTTCGGGCCCGGATGCTGTTCTGCATTACAAGAAGAGTCCGGCACGCGAATGGGTGGATGCTGGCGTCTTTGCGGTGGTGGCGGCGACGCTGATCCGCACCTTTGTCTTCGAGGCCTACGTGATCCCCACGGGGTCGATGGAGAAGAGCTTATTGACCAACGATTATCTTTTTGTCAGCAAGATGGCATATGGCCCCCGGATACCGATGACGCCGCTGGCAGTTCCCTTCGTCCATAATTCTCTGCCGGTCACTAACGGCAAGTCCTATCTGACCTGGCTGCGGCTGCCTTATATCCGGTGGTTTGTACATCCTGTGAACCGGGGCGAGCCCGTTGTCTTCAATTGGCCTATCGGGGATACGGTGATCAATTTGCCGGATTACCAGTCGGCGAGACCTTATTATGATGTCTGCCGGGAATTGGGCCGCGGCAATATCGACTCCGGTCGTGCCATCGTGCTGGGGAACCCGGATGAATACCCGATCGCGATACATCCTGTCGATAAGAAGGAGAACTATATCAAACGATGCGTAGCGTTGCCCGGAGATACCTTGCAGATCAAGGATCAGGTCGTATATATCGATGGTAAGCCTCAGCCATTTCCGCCCTATTCGGAGACATATTATATCGTGACGACCAAGGGGCAGCCGCTGGACGAGACGGCGATGAAAGAGGAGTATGATGTAGATATCAATAACGGGGAGGAGTTTATGACGGCTGGCGCGGCGTTTACGGGGGGTGTGGAGGTCGCGACCGCGAGATACGTGGCGTCAACGGGGGCGGGAGGTGAGAGGACGCGCGCGGATGCGGTGGGGGCGAATGGTGGGGGCTTAGCGAATCGGTACCGGATTCTTTTGACGCGGAGCGCGTATGACAAGATGCTGAGCAGCGGGTTGGCGGCGAGCATCGAACAGGAGATCGACAGTAACGAGGACGTCTATCCGTACTACCCGGGGTTGAAATGGAGTGAGGATAACTATGGTCCGGTGTATGTTCCGAGAAAAGGGGCAGTCATCACTTTGACGCCGGAGACTTATGCCTTGTACGAGCGGGCCATCCGGGTGTATGAGGGGAATGATTTCCATACCCGCGACGGGAAATATTTTCTGAATGGGCAGGCGGTGACGCAGTATACCTTTCGGCTGGATTATTACTGGATGATGGGGGATAACCGGCATGGGTCGCAGGATTCACGGTACTGGGGTTTTGTACCGGAGGATCATATTGTCGGGAAGCCTGAGCTGATCTGGCTGAGCTGGAACAAGGGCGTGCGGTGGGAGCGGTTGTTTAAGAGGATTAAGTAGATATGAGGGCAGGTCAGCGTTCGGGACGCGCGAACCTTCACGGCTTTTTTCCGGGCTCGCGGGGCGCGCGGTTTTGAAGAGGACGTTCGAGGGAACGTCCGATACTAGAAGCATTAGCGTCGTGCTCGGGTTGGCAGGGGTACCCTGCCGAGTCGGGGATCGCGGTGGACGATCAGCTCGCAGATGTGGATGGCAGTTTTTTCGAAGTCGGCCGCTTCAGGGGGAATGACCAACCACGCTGCGCCGTCCTTCCGCTTTGCACCTTTCTTTGGGCTAAACTTACAACGCAATGCAGGGAATTCCTCTTGCAGGCTATCGAGACCATCCGGAGTGGTGGCGATCCAAACACCGTTCATGTCCGGTTCATTGTCGCGCCGCCGAAGGAGCAGCAACAGTTTTGGACCGTGATAGACGGCGAACATGCCGAAAAAAGGTTTGGTAATCGTCTCGATCGGCAGGAGATAATCGAAGATGAAGTCAAAAGGTATTTCGCGGTTCATAGCTTAGCCAGCTCCCTGATATCTTTTATTTCCAGCACTTGTTTGGGGTAGCCGAACAATACGCTGTTGATCATGGCCAGCCCAACTTCCTGCAGGGTACTTACCATGTTAGGCATCAGGACCCGCAGGACAGGATACAATCCGCCGATCACTTTGTAAATGCCTTTTATATTTTGCTGGCCTGGCGTCGGCCGCATAAAACCGGGCCGGAAATTATAGACGCCTTTGAAAGGCAGCTTGGTGAGCGCATTTTCAGTTCTGCCTTTGACGCGGGCCCACATGATCCTTCCCTTTTCGCTGCTGTCCGTGGCGGCGCCAGAGATGTAATTGAAGACCATGGCGGGGTTGAGGCGCAGGAGCTCCTGTGCGAAATGCAGGGTCGTGTCATAGGTGATACGGGTATATTCCGGTTCCTTCATCCCGAGCGAGCTGATGCCCGCACAAAAGAAGCAGGCATCATAACCTGTCAGCTGACCGGTGTAGGGCGTCAGGTCGAAGAAGTCGGGCACGATGCATTCTTTGAGTTTGGGATGTTGTCTGCCGGAGGGTCTGCGGTTGACCGTCAGCACTGCGGTGACGGCGGAGTGATCGAGGCATTCCAGCAATACCCCTTCGCCTACCATACCCGTCGCGCCTGTAAGGATGACTTTGATGTTCATGGGGCAAAGGTCGGTGGAATAGTCGAGAGTTACACGGGCGAGGCGGGTGTGGGCCTGTGGCACGGTGCGTCCATG
>PMUF01000469.1 GCA_003167015.1 Chitinophagaceae bacterium
TCCTTATAGGTCAGGATACGATAGTGCTCGCCGGGGTCGTTCGGCTCCCAGATGATGGCGGGTTGATCGCCTCTTTCGGCGAGATGGCGGTCCAGGCAATTTTCCGTGATATTCAGCTGTGCTCCCTCGAACCACCTGACCCGGGGCTCGGTGAAGTTCCAGCTCAGCACTTTATCCCAGGGGCGGCGCCACTGGAAATGGTTGGCGATGTCAGCCCAGAAACCTTCGGGATCATCAACGCTTCTTTTATATTCGGACCGGTACTGTTCGAGCGAGCGGATCTGGTAAGGGTAACTCATCTGACAATGTAATTTTTGGCAAAGTACTTACTTTTTAGACTTTTCCGATCGGGAGTACTGTTTTTCCATACATCTCGTTCAACAATCCGGCAACACCCGCATAGATTGCCGATGCCCCGCAAATGATACCTTCATAACCGGCGAGATGTTTGATGCCGCCATTCCCGGTAGCATCGCCAATCGCCAGGAGAGCGAACAGAATAGTCAAAGTTGCAAACACAAACTGAAGTGCGCGGTTTAGCTTCAAAGTCCCAAAGAAAAGCAATAAAGTGAACAAACCCCAGATGGCGAGGTAGGCAGCCATGGCGCTTTCTGACGGACCTGCTATCCAGCCCAGTTTCGGCATGACGATCAGGGCGACCAGGGACAGCCAGAAAAATCCATAAGAGGTGAATGCAGTCAACCCGAACGAATTGTTCTTTTTGGCTTCGATGATACCGGCGATCACCTGGGCAAGGCCGCCATAAAAAATCCCCATCGCAAGGATCATGGAGTTGAGCTCAAAAAATCCGGCATTATGGAAATTCAACAAGACTGTGGTGGTACCAAAGGCGCAAAGACCCAGCGGTGCAGGATTGGCAATGCCGTCCTTACTTGTACTTGCTGTTTCAACAGGAGGGGGAGTCATAATCGTTAGTTTAAGTGGCTTAAGATACAATTTTAATCCATTTTATGAGAATTTCGCCCACGAGCGCATAATTTTGCCGCCATGACATCAACCAACCCTGCGACGAACCTCAGCAAGATCATTGCGGTCTCCTCGGTAGGCACCATCCTCGAATGGTATGACCTTTGCCTCTTCGGAAGCCTGGCCACCATCATGTCCACGTCGTTCTTCCCCAAAACAGATCCCACGGCAGCCCTGCTCTATACCATCGCCCTTTTTGGCGCGGGCATCTTCATGCGCCCTATCGGGGCCCTTATCTTCGGCAGGATGGGAGACAGTGTCGGCCGCAAATCCACTTTCGTCATGACCCTAACCATCATGGGTATTTCGACTTTTGCCATCGGCATTGTCCCGGGCTATGAACGCATCGGGATTGCTGCGCCGTCGCTGCTGCTGGTGCTTCGCCTGCTGCAAGGGCTGGCGGTGGGTGGCGAATACGGTGTCGCCGCAACCTATGTCGCGGAATACGCTCCTGTTGGTCGCCGGGGCTATTTCACCTCCTGGATCCAGGCCAGCGCTACCATGGGCCTATTGCTGAGCCTGGGCGTCATCCTTATCACCCGCTATGCGCTGGATTCAGACCATGCCGCCAGCGCAGAAAAATTCGATGCCTGGGGCTGGCGGGTCCCCTTTCTGCTGTCCATTATATTAGTTGCGATCTCTTTCTATATCCGCCCGAAGATGCAGGAGTCCCCGTTATTCAGCCGGCTGAAAACGGAAGACCGGCTATCCGCGAATCCGCTGGCCGAAAGTTTTGGGCGCAAAGCCAATTTGAAAAGGGTACTGCTGGCGCTCTTCGGCGCCGTCATGGGCCAGGGGGTCGTTTTTTATACCGGTCAGTTCTACGCCCGGTCCTTTCTCGAGAATGTGTGTATGATCGATCCTGACCAATCAAGGACCATGATGCTCATCGCCCTCGCCCTGGCCACACCCTTTTTCATCCTGTTTGGCCGCTGGAGCGACCGGATCGGCCGGAAATGGATCATGCTGGCCGGAATGCTGCTGGCGATCCTTACCTATCCTTTCCTTTTCGGCGGGCTGCTAAAGACCTCCGGCACAGAGGGTCGTACCGAACTGACAGGGCAGAAGGAGATCAGGACCAGCGCCGCCTTTATCAACAAGACACGCGATATGATCCAGTCCTCAGCCACGCTGACGTACTATGAAGACGGCATGATAGTGACGGAGACGCAGCAGGATACCGTCTATGCCAGCGGAAAGACCGGTGGAAAGCCTGCTACGACGGTTTCAAAATCGTTGAATACCGCCGACTACTGGAAAATGACGGTAATGCTGTTCGTCATAGTCTTTTCTGTCGCGATAGTATCGGGGCCGATCACTGCCTGGCTCATAGACCTGTTCCCAATCCCGATCCGCTGTACCTCGCTTTCCTTGCCGTATGCTGTCGGGAATGGCGTTTTTGGCGGCCTGATACCCTTTATCGCTACCCTGCTGACGACAAGGTATGCCGGCCATGCGCAGGCAGGGCTCTGGTACCCGATCGGCTTGGCGGCGATTGGCCTGGTGATCGGCGCGATCTGTCTCCCCAGGGGTATGGGACGAGGCGATTTCCCACAGGGGGAAGTATAATAATCAACCGGAATAAGGCCCGATTCACTTAATTTCGCACCGTAAATTCGAGGCATGTCTATTGAAGTAAGGGACCTGGTCAAGATCTATGGCGAACAAAAAGCGCTTGACTCCATTTCATTTACGGTCGGGAAAGGCGAAATCGTCGGCTTCCTGGGGCCAAACGGCGCCGGTAAAAGCACCACGATGAAGATCCTCACCGGCTATCTCGGCCAGGACGGGGGACAGGCCATCGTCTGTGGATTGTCCGTCAGGGAACATCCGCTGGAGACGAAAAAAAAGATCGGCTATCTGCCGGAAGCCAATCCGTTGTACCCGGACATGTATGTGCGGGAATACCTGGATTTTATTGCCGACATTCACCACGTGGCCGACAAGAAGGCCCGTATCGAGGCTGTCATCACCCTGGTGGGGCTGACGCCGGAAAGTAAAAAGCGGCTGGGGCAGCTGTCCAAAGGATACCGGCAACGCGTCGGCCTGGCGGCGGCCCTGTTGCACGAGCCCGAAGTGCTCATCCTGGATGAGCCTACCAGCGGGCTGGACCCCAACCAGATCATCGAGATCCGGGATGTCATCAAAAGGCTGGGGCAGGACAAGACCATTCTTTTTTCCTCTCATATCCTACAGGAAGTCGAGGCGCTTTGCGACCGGGTGGTGATCATCAACAAAGGTAAATTGGTAGCAGATAGTCAATTGAGCCTGCTGAGAGCCCAAAATAATGACATTAGCTCCGGCGGCACGATCCGGGTCGCTTTCCGGGAGTTACCCGAAACTGCACTGCTGGAAGGCCTGAACGGGGTGCTGGGCGTCACGCGCCTGTCCGACGGGCAATGGGAGCTGCAGACTTCGTCACCCGACAGCGTTAAGAAACAATTGATGGAGCTTGCTTTGCAGAACAATTGGAACATCATTACTTTGCAAAGCGAAACCCGCAGCCTGGAAGATGTCTTCCGGCAACTGACCAATCCCACGAGTACAGTTACAACCAATACAAGTCATTAAAACAAGGAATTTATTATGAGCTACATTGCCGACATCCATGCAAGACAAATCTTAGACAGCCGGGGCAATCCCACCGTGGAAGTAGACGTCGTGACGGAGAATAATCATCGCGGTCGCGCCTCCGTACCCAGCGGCGCTTCCACCGGTATCCATGAAGCCGTCGAATTACGTGACGGGGACAAGAGCGTATACGGAGGAAAGGGGGTATTGAAAGCCGTCGACAACGTAAATGACGTGATTGCGGACCAGCTGATCGGGTTCCCGGTCAACGAACAGGCGGCGCTGGATGCACGGCTGCTGGACATGGACGGCACTGAAAACAAGAGCAAGCTGGGCGCCAATGCCTTGCTGGCCGTCAGCATGGCTGCAGCCAAGGCTGCCGCACAGGAGAGCAAGCTGCCTTTGTACCGTTACCTGGGCGGTGTCAATGCCACCGTACTGCCGATGCCGCTGATGAATATCCTGAATGGCGGCGTTCATGCCGACAATAAGATCGATTACCAGGAATATATGATCGTTCCCGTGGGTGCGTCGTCCTTCAGCGAAGGTCTGCGCTGGGGTGTCGAAATTTTCCACACGCTGAAATCCGTGCTGAAGAAAAAAGGCTATAGCACCAATGTCGGCGATGAAGGCGGGTTTGCCCCGGATATCCAGAGCAATGAGGAAGCCATCGAGACGGTCCTCCAGGCTATCGAGGCAGCAGGTTACAAGGTAGGCAGCCAGATCGGCATCGCCCTTGACGCAGCCAGCAGCGAAATGTACAAGGACGGAAAATACAAGTTCTATAAGAGCAGCGGCAAGGAACTGACCAGCGACGAAATGGTCGCTTACTGGGCCAGCTGGGTGAATAAATATCCGATCATCTCCATCGAGGACGGCATGGCCGAAGAGGATTGGGATGGCTGGAAAAAACTGACGGAGGCTCTCGGTCATAAAGTCCAGCTGGTAGGGGATGACCTTTTTGTCACCAATACCAAGCTCCTGCAGAAGGGTATCGACAAGGGCATTGCCAACAGCATCCTCATCAAGGTGAACCAGATCGGCACCGTGACGGAAACCATCAATGCGGTACAATTGGCTCAGACTCACGGTTATACGACCGTCATGAGCCATCGCAGCGGGGAGACGGAAGATACGACCATCGCTGACCTGGCCGTCGCCCTCAACTGCGGCCAGATCAAGACGGGCAGCGCCTCCCGTACGGACAGGCTGGCCAAGTATAACCAGCTGCTGCGGATCGAAGAAGAGCTGGCCGATTGCGCCATTTATCCGAAAGGAAAGATCAAATTCAAGAAATAATTTGTAGCTTGGTGGGGATATGAAGATTTTAAAACATATCCCCTCCTTTTTGAAGAATAAGTACCTGCTGACGGCGATCGGTTTCACCGTCTGGATCCTGTTCTTCGACGCCCGGGACTTTATCACCAGTCATTTCAAGGAGAGGAATGAATTGTTAAAACTGCAGCAGAGCGAAAAGTATTATGAGCAGCAGATTGCTGCTACCAAACAGGAACTGCAGCAGCTGAAGACGAATCCGGCGGTCCTCGAAAAATATGCCCGGGAAAAGTACCTGATGAAAAGGGATAATGAAGACCTTTTTCGGATCAAAGACGACCAGTCTGTTGAAAACCACTGATAGTCACACACTTACGTCTCCCAACGCCCCCTTTATAACTAAGCCCCGCCGGTGGTTCCGACGGGCGGTTTCCGAATTAATTCATTTTGCGCCAAGGGATTGTTCCGGCATGGACTTTCCCGGCGGGAACATTAATTCCGGCACCGGACAATAACAAGTACCCAAACACCGTTTTAGTAACGGACGTTTCACTTTTACTGCTTCGGATTTTAATAGGACATTAAATGGTTTTGCCTATGACACTCTTTACACCGGAGGATCTTTTACGGTATTTGTATAAAGAGTCTTCCCCCGATTTGACGGTTGCGATTGAGGCCGCACTGAAGGAAGATTGGATGCTTCGGGAGAAGCTTCAGGTTTTACGATCTTCAGCCGATGGACTGGACAAAATAGTCGTTGCCCCACGGATGGAAGTCATCCAGCGGGTGATGAACTATGCCCGTATGACGGCTGTACAGGAACCGGAATCTGTTTCTCATCCCTGATCTTTTGTCGGCCCTTTTCGGCTTAAGGCCGGAAAGGGAGAATCGGACTCCGTCCGATTTTGTACATTAGGGTCGTTGAATCCTCTTCAATGACCGGATATGACCAGAAAAGAACGCTATCAGTTCGTCTTGGATTATTTCAGCCAGCACAACCCTGATGCAGAGACTGAATTGTTATATGACAGCCCCTACCAATTGCTGGTATCGGTTATCCTGTCGGCACAATGTACCGACAAACGGGTCAATATGACCACCCCGGCTATCTTTGCGCGATACCCTGATGCGGCCTCCATGGCTAAGGCGGATTTCGACGAATTATTCCCGCTGATCAAAAGCATTTCCTATCCCAACAACAAGACCAAACACCTGATCGGCATGGCCAAAATGCTGATGTCGGATTTTGGCGGAGAAGTCCCGCTGACAGTCGAAGAACTGGTGCAATTGCCCGGCGTCGGTCGCAAAACGGCCAATGTCATTACATCGGTCGTCGACAACCAGCCCAATATGGCCGTAGACACCCACGTCTTTCGCGTATCCGCCCGCATCGGTTTGACAGTCAATGCTAAGACACCCTATGCGGCTGAAAAGCAGCTGCTGCAGTTTATCCCCCGGGACCAGGTGCATGTGGCGCACCACTGGCTGATCCTGCATGGGCGGTATGTGTGCGTGGCGAGGTCGCCGAAGTGCGCGGAATGCGGGTTGCAGCAGGCCTGTAAATATTTTGCCAAACATTATGGGAGTGCGGCGGCCGAAGAGCCGAAGTTGCCTGTGGTGAGTGCGGCCTCGCGCGTTGCTGCGGCGCCGACTACTACGCCTGGCAAACATGCAGCCGCGAAAAAAACGCCCGCAGCAAAGAAGGTGAAAATAAAAAGGAAATGAATTACCCTTCTTCCGTCATTCTTTTGAGAATAAAATCAGGGATCGGAGCTTCTTCGAAAGTCTTGTAAGCTTCCTCCAATTTTCTGACCAAAAAAGGATCATCATCCGCGATACGAAATGGGAGTTCGTCGACCACCGTTATATGCGCTCTGATGCTCTTTTCTAAATCGCTTTCCTCTTGTTCTTAGTTGCCTAAATGGACGAAATCATCATTTGATATAATCTTGCCCTTGCTATAGTAAAGGGTTTTATCAGGATGATCGATCTGGGATGGTCTCTTAGAAAATCTACTACTACCGCCGCTACAGTGTGTAATACTTTCAGGCGATCATGATTATTACTTACCGATCTGTCATCCAGTTGATCTGTGTCCTCATTGAAATCGCCAAAGGCCAGATTGAAAGTACCACTACCCAACCCTCGCATCCATTGGAACGCTATGACTTTTCCAATTCTTCCGCGCGGGCCTTCGCTATAAAATGAATATCGCAGTCCATCCCTGGTTTTCTTAAATTCATATATCTCCCATTCCATACCTCACGATTTAGGCCCAAATAAAAAACTGTTGCTAACAAAATTAGCAACAGTTCTCATTTCAAAAAAAAGAATTTGATCCTGTTACGGCGGGCGATAAGTAGGGACAGGAGCAAGTGATATTAACGTGATCTTAAGGGTTCATTGCTTATCTTTAAATTAACCCTCGATCGCCCGTATGAAGCACCTGAACCTATTCCCTGTCCTGCTGCTGCTCATGCAGCAGGCAAATGCACAATCGCCCGCCCCCCAGCCCACCAGCTATTGGATGCTTTCCGCGGGCTTTGGAATGCTATTCCCTCCTAACCCTGGCAGTCCGCTTACCACCAGCTTCCAGTATACCTCTACGTCCGTAACGAGCGGAGCCACGACCCCGCAAACTTTTACCGGTAAAACCGGCGCCTTTCTCTCTCCTGCCGTCGCGGGCGACATGATCGATGCGACACATGTCTTTAATCATAACAGCATTAATCTGGGAATCGGATACATTGCGGACATCAGCGGTACCGGTCTCAATGCATATATAAAGGCGGGCTATGGATACATCTTCCGGTTCGGCCGGTTGCAGGTTCAGCCATCCGTCGATTTTTACACTATGATGGACGGGCCCGTGAACCTGGGCACCATCGACAACAGCGGGGTGAATCTTTCGCTGCTGGGCCACTCTGCCCATGCCCAGTTTTATTCCACCTCATTCGATTCCAACACTTTCCTAAGTGAAGCCTATACTTATAACGCCGACAACCTGGAGATTGATTACTACAGGATTAGTTTCCTGGCCGAGCCTAAGCTGGCGCTGGGGACCATTCTATGGCGATCTATGTATATCGGGGTCGAGGGGGGATGGCTGCTGCAGATAGCCCAGGCAGGCAGGTTCGATCTCAGGCAGAATGGCGGCGGCACCTCGAATGTCGCCGGAAAAGTTTATTTAAGTGATCATGGATCACTGGGTGGGCCGGGCGTCGGAATTAAGATAGGGTATTGCTTTGGCGGCAGCCTGAGCAAAAAGAAAAAGCATTAGCCCTTAGTCCGACTGCCGCTTCTTCTTCTTTTTCTTTTTCTTCGCCGGCACCGGCGGCTTCGTCGAAGCCCCTTCATCTATCCCCATAGATTGATAGATCGTTTCCTGGATACGTCCGCGAATACTCAGCGAGGAGAGCCGGGGATTATTCTCGACCGGATTCACCCGGTTGGACAGGAAAATGTAGATCAGGTTATATTTCGGGTCTACCCAGACGCAGGTACCGGTAAA
>PMUF01000254.1 GCA_003167015.1 Chitinophagaceae bacterium
GCCACTTCACCTTTCGGTATGGTGCAGCTCAGCCCGGATACCGACACGATCCCTTACGAACAGAACGGGAAATACAATCCGGACGTGTATAAGTACTGTGCAGGCTATCAATATGACGACAAGACTATCGTAGGCTTCAGCCATACCCATTTCAGCGGTACCGGGCATTCCGATCTCGGAGATTTCCTGATCATGCCCACGACGGGCCAGCTGCGGATGAATCCGGGGGTGGCGAGTCAGCCGCACAGCGGATTCCGTTCGGCCTTCAGTCATTCGACCGAAGTGGCCGAGGCCGACTATTACAAGGTAAAGCTGGAAGATTATAACATCCTGGCCGAGCTGACGACCACCACACGCGTAGGGTTTCATCAATATACTTTCCCTGCATCGGACCAGGCGCATATCATCCTTGACCTGGTCAGCGGCATTTATAACTATGAAGACAAGAATGTCTGGACCTATGTGAAGGTGGTGAACGATACCCTCGTGACCGGCTATCGTGAGACCAGCGGCTGGGGCCGCACCCGGACGCTTTATTTTGCGATGACCTTCTCCAGGCCGTTCGAACAATATGGTACCGTCAATTACTCGAAGAAAGAGGTGTACCACGGGTTCTGGGGACAGTTCGATCAGAACCATAATTTCCCTGAGATCGCGGGACGGCAGATCCGGATGCACTTCGACTTTCACACCCGGGAAGGCGAGGCCATCAAAGTGAAATTTGCGTTGTCCGGTGTCGGAATGGAAGGCGCCATTTTAAACCTGCGTACCGAAGCGCCGGGCTGGGATTTCGACCAGGTGAGGCGCCAGGGGCAGGCGGCCTGGAATGCAGAGCTGGGGAAAGTACAGATCCGGGCCGGCAAGGAACAGAAGGACAACTTCTACACCTCCCTTTATCATGCCTACATCAACCCGACAGTCTATATGGATGTCGACGGATCATACCGGGGACTGGACAAGGTCAACCATAAGGCGGAAGGCTTTGTCAATTACACTACTTTTTCGCTCTGGGATACCCATCGGGCGCTTCATCCCCTGTTCAACATCCTGCAGCCTCAACGTAATGCAGATATGATCAGCTCTATGCTGGCACATTACAGCCAGAGCCCGGAACACATGCTGCCGATCTGGGCATTCGCCTCCAATGAGACCTGTTGTATGTCCGGTTATCATGCCGTAGCGGTGATCGCGGACGCCATCGTGAAAGGGAATACGCCTTTCGATGCCAATGCGGCCCTGGATGCCTGCATCGCTACCTCCGGCCGACGCAGCTTCGAAGGGCTGGGATCGTATATCGACAAGGGCTATATCCCTTCCGAGACCAGCGGCGTATCCGTCTCTTCGACGCTCGAATATGCCTATGACGACTGGTCCATTGCCCAGGCGGCGAAAAAACTGGGCCGGATGGATGTGTATGCCGTCTATTCCAAACGTGCGGAGAATTATAAAAACGTTTTCGACCCCTCCATCGGCTATATGCGGCCGCGGCTGAATGATGGCAGCTTTCGACGGGCTTTCGACGTGCTGAGCACAGATGGGCAGGGTTTTATCGAAGGCAATGCCTGGAACTATACACTCTATGTGCCGCATGATCCGGCCGGGCTCATCCAACTGATGGGCGGCAAAAAGCACTTTGTGCAGTACCTGGATTCTTTATTCACGATGGTGCTGCCGGATAAGTTTTTTGCTGAAACGGAGGATATCACCCGCGATGGCATCATCGGTGGTTACGTCCATGGCAACGAACCTTCTCATCATGTAGCCTATCTGTACAATTGGACGGATCAGCCCTGGAAGACCCAGGAAAGGGTGCGGATGATCCTCGGGAACCAGTATCATGCCCGGCCTGATGGATTGGGCGGTAATGACGACACCGGGCAGATGAGCGCCTGGTATATCTTCACTGCGCTGGGCTTTTACCCGGTGGCGCCGGGCTCGGATGAATATTCCCTGGGCAGCCCGGCTGTAGACGGGGCCGTTTTACAACTGGAGAACGGGAAGATCTTTACTATCGAAGCCAAAGACCAAAGTGAAAAAAATGTATACGTCAAAAAGGTGACACTCAACGGGCAACCCCTTACGCGCCGGTATATCACCCATGACGAGATCATAAACGGGGGAAAACTGGTGTTTTATATGAGTGCAAAGCATTAGACCTCATAAAAGACGGCTATTCTGTCTTTTATAGGGCTTGCAAATGCGGATTTTTTTATATATATTGTGTTGGAGATTTGATTTTCTCACTAAAAATCCGCCATTATGAAACATCATTCCCTTCATCTCGGTCAGACAGCCGTCACGGTGTTGTTAGCTGTCTCTTTCCTGGGTCTGGTCATGTTCTTATCGTATATCTTCATTACTGCAGTAGGCTGATAAGTACATCCCATAAATAAAAAATAAAGGTCAAACCATAACGGTTTGACCTTTTTATATCAATAAAAACTTGACGGATCAAGGCTCTCCTTTATTGCTTCGTATAGACCGAGGTGAAGGTGCCATTCGTCACGACTACGCTGTCGCTGCCGCCGGTAATGTTGTAAAGGACACCGCTGAAGGTACCGCTGATCTTGTGATTGACGGAATCCCAGGAGTTAATGGTCAGGAGGGAGTGCCCCGCGACCGATCCGCCGTCATATTCAGCCTGCGTCGTCGCATTGACGTATCCGACATCTACGCCTGCCGTATCCGAACTGATGGGCGCGTTTAGGATGAAGGGGGCAAGGAACGATATGGCCAACGCGGTCGAATCGCCGCTTTTAATGTACTCACCACCAATCTCGAAAGTGCTCGCATTGGAAATGTAGACGCCCACGGTAGGAACATTGGATGACCAGGCCGTGCCGCCGATAGTAGCGGTGACTTGTCCGCTGCTGCTGCTGCTGTTGCTTTTTTTACAGCTGATAATAACCAGGGAAAAGAACGCAAAGGATGAAAGGGCTAATAAGGTAGTCTTGCATTTCATAGATCAATGAAGTTTGTGGGTTTACTAATAAAACGTGTTTAAGGAAAAAATTAAACGATAACCCCGTTTCCTTTATTGCCGGATAGTAGATTTTTCGGATTAACGTGTCATATAGGCGGATAAACGTGCAATTGTCCATGGATCAGTGATTTTGATCTAAATTTGCGGCCATCATGATTGGTTCTCTTTCTTTGCCCGATTTTCCCCTGTTGCTGGCGCCTATGGAAGACGTCAGCGATCCTCCTTTTCGGACCGTCTGCCGGGCTAATGGGGCTGATCTTACCTATACGGAGTTTATTTCCAGTGAAGGCCTGCTGAAAGGGACTGCCAGCAGCCGCAGGAAGCTGGATATTTTTGCCGCGGAGCGGCCGGTGGGCATTCAACTATATGGTGGGGACGAAGACAGCCTGGCCAAAGCCGCGGTCATCGTCGATGCAACCCGTCCGGATCTGCTGGATATCAACTTCGGCTGCCCGGTGAAAAAAGTCGTGCGTCGGAACGGTGGGTCCGGCTGTCTCAAGGACCTCGGCCTTGTACAAGAGGTGATCCGCGCCGTGGCAGGGGGGACGCACTTGCCGGTCACGGTTAAGATCCGGAGCGGCTGGAGCGAGGAGATGCGCGATCCAGTCACGATCGGGCTCCGGTGCCAGGATGCTGGGGCGCGGGCCCTGACCCTGCATCCCCGGACGCGGGCGCAGATGTATACCGGCGCCGCGCGGTGGGATGAGATCGCCGCTGTGGTCGCGGCGCTCGACATTCCCGTGATCGGCAACGGCGACGTCATCACGCCCGAAGACGCCGTTCGCATGGTGCGCGAAACCGGATGCGACGCCGTCATGATCGGCCGCGCAGCGCCTGCCAACCCCTGGATCTTCCGCCAGATCGCCCAATACACCGCGCACGGCAGCTACGACCACCCCACCGTCGACGACCGCTACCGCATGATCCGCGCCTACTTCCAGATGCTGCTCGATGAGC
>PMUF01000328.1 GCA_003167015.1 Chitinophagaceae bacterium
ATCGGCAAGCTGTTCGGGCCGATCATGTTCCTCTGGTTTACCATGCTGGCGGTGCTGGGCGGCAGCCACTTGCTGGACGACCTGCGTATTTTCCGCGCCCTCAGCCCTTATTACGCCATCGAGCTGCTGACGACATACCCGAAGGGTTTCTGGTTACTGGGCGCCGTCTTTCTTTGTACCACGGGTGCGGAAGCGTTGTATTCAGACCTGGGTCATTGCGGGAGGGACAATATCCGCATCAGCTGGATCTATGTAAAGACCTGTCTGATCCTGAATTACCTGGGCCAAGGGGCCTGGCTGCTGGCTTTTTACAGGGGCAGGATCTTCGATACCAATGTCGGCAATCCGTTCTATAATATGATGCCGGCCTGGTTTGTCATCCCGGGCATCATCATTGCGACTGCGGCGGCCATTATTGCCAGCCAGGCGCTGATCACCGGTTCCTTTACGCTGATCAGCGAGAGTATGCGTCTGAACCTCTGGCCCAAACTACGGATCAGCTACCCGACGGAGGAGCGGGGGCAATCCTATATTCCGGCCATCAATTTCATGTTGTTTATCGGCTGCTGCGGCATCGTGCTCTATTTCCGTAGCTCTGCGCATATGGAGGCGGCGTACGGTCTGGCGATCACCCTGTGTATGCTGGCTACTTCCATCCTCTTCTCGAATTACATGGTCTCCCGGCGGACGACTCCGGCGCTGATCTATCTCTATCTGGCGGTATACCTTAGCATCGAGCTCAGCTTTCTTTTCGCCAACCTGGACAAATTCCCGCATGGCGGTTTTGTTACGCTGATCGTAGGCGGCGGGCTGTTTGCCGTCATGTATGTCTGGTACCGGGCCCGCAAGATCAAGAACAGGTATGTGGAGTTCGTGCGGATGGAACATTACATCCCGCAGATCCAGGAGCTGAGCAATGACAGGACGGTCGGCAAGTATGCGACGCACCTGGTGTACATGACAAGCGCCAACAATCCCAAGGAGATCGAGCATAAGATTATTTATTCCATCCTAAATAAAAAACCCAAGCGTGCGGATATCTACTGGTTTGTCCATGTGGACACGCTGGACGATCCCTATACGGCGGAATATTCGGTGGACCACATCATTCCCAATGACATCATCCGGGTGGAGTTCAGGCTGGGTTTCCGCATCGAGCCGAAGATCAGCCTGATGTTCAGGAAAGTGGTGGAGGACCTGGTGAATAACCGGGAAGTGAATGTCACCAGCCGGTATGAATCGCTCGAGCGCAATAATGTCGTCGGGGATTTCCAGTTCATCGTGATGGAAAAATACCTGAGCCAGGACAACGAGCTGCCTTTCCTTGAACGGGTGGTGATGAAGCTGTACTTCTGGCTAAAGGAGCTAAGCTTGTCCGAAGAGCGGGGTTTCGGGCTGGACCCCTCCAATGTGACAATTGAAAAATTCCCGCTGATCGTGTCGCCGGTGCCGAATTTCAACCTGAAAAGAATCGATAGTGAATAAAAAACTCGTTTGGCGATGGGTGAAGGTCGTCCTGCTGCTGTATGGGATAGTGGGCATTGCGGTGTATTATGCACAGGAGCATATTCTTTTTCATCCGACGGCTGTGCCGAAGTCGTTTGTTTATGATTTTGGCGGTCAGCCGCATGCGGAGCTGAATATTCCGTATGACCAGGAGACGAATCTGAATGTCGTTGAATTGCGGGCCACGGATCGGTCGGAAGACAGCCTGGCAAAAGGGGTTGTGCTGTATTTTCACGGCAACCGGCATAATGTCGCCTGGGATTTCCCCTTTGCAAAGAGGTTAACCTCAAAAGGATACGAGGTCTGGATGATGGATTATCCGGGTTATGGCAAAAGCACCGGGCCGTTCAGTGAGCAAAAGCTCTATGATTATGCCCTGGTCTTCTATAAGCTGGCGCGCAGCCGGTGGCCGCCTTCACAGATCATCCTTTACGGGCGGAGTATGGGGACGGGCATTGCCGCAGAGCTTGCATCGGTCCGCGATTGCCGGCGGCTGGTCCTGGAATCGCCCTATTATAGTCTTGAATCCCTGGCCTATCATTATTTGCCGGTTTATCCGTGGAGCCGGCTATTGCATTATCATTTTCCAACCTATTCTTATCTCCCGGCTGTAACGGCGCCGGTTACCATTTTTCATGGTACGGGGGACAGGACTGTTCCCTACAGCAATGCGCTGCGGCTGAAATCCCTATTGAAGAGCGGGGATGAATTTATTACGATAGAAGGCGGGGGGCACCGGGACTTGTATCAATTCCCGTTATATACTGAAAAGCTGGATTCGGTGCTGGCGTTATGAGCGGATCAGGTGATGCAGCCGTTGTTGATGCCCCGGCGGGAGGAAATAATAGTTGTGAGAGATGGCGACATCATCGCCGTAGAGGTCCAGCGGATGGAGGGCGCCTTTCAGCAACCGGTAGGCGAGATAGCCCATCGGGCGGATCATTTCAAAAAGAGCTATGCGATCCGATTGGCCTACCAGTTCGCAGAGGAGGATCGGCTGATGGGCGCCGAGGACCGTCAGCATAGAGGCAAAGACGGGAACTTCCAATCCCTCGACATCGCATTTGATAAAATCCAGGCGGGGAACTTCCTGCAGCAGCCTGTCGCCGGATTCGTTTTTTACTTTCACCGATTCGACATATTGAAAATGCTGACTGTGTTCCATGACCCGGGCATAGGCGAATTTCTTTGTATCCCCCACCCTGGGGATTCCCATTTCGACATATTCCGTTTTCCCGCCCAGGGCTACCTGGTGGAGGGTAACGTTAGCCGCGTGGCGGCGCTGCAGGAGCCGTTGAAGGGTTTGGTTGAAGGCTGGCATGGGCTCGATGGCGATGACATGGCCGGAGGGGCCTGTCAGGCGGCTGAGCTCGAGGGTGTAGTAGCCGAGGTGGGCGCCGATGTCCACGCACCAGGCGCCTTTTTCTATGATATTCCTGAGGAAATAGACGTCCTGGTAATTCGAACCGAGCCAGCCGGTAGGATAAAGCCGCTGGAATGTGCCGGCCAGCAGGGACAGGTATCTTTTTTCACCTACCAGGTTCAGCAATATTTTTTTAATCGCCATATTGGGTTGCAAGCTACGGGTGG
>PMUF01000411.1 GCA_003167015.1 Chitinophagaceae bacterium
GCAACTCGCCGAAGGACATGGAGAACCTGGTCACCCGCCCGATAGAAAAGCAGATCAAGGCCATCACTGGCGCCAAGATCAATAAATTCACCAGCACCTCCCAGCAGGACTACTCCGCCATCGTCGTCGAGTTTGAGACCGATGTGTCGACAGACGTGGCGCTGCAAAAAGTCAAGGATGCTATCGACAAATCCAAGCAGGACTTGCCGACAGACCTCACCCAGGAGCCAACTGCTCTCGAGGTCAGCTTCTCCGACCAGCCCATCATGTATGTCAATATCAGCGGTGACTATGACCAGCAGCGCCTGAAAAAATTCGCTGACGACATGAAGGACCGCCTCGAAGACCTGCCCCAGCTTAACCGCGTCGATATCGTTGGCGCGCCTGAACGCGAATTCCAGATCGACGTCGATAATTACAAGATGCGGAGCTCCAACATCACCTTCTCCGATATCGACCAGGCAGTCAAAGGTGAAAACCTCGATATCTCCGGCGGTCTGCTCGACGTAGGAAATATGAAGCGCAACCTCCAGCTCAAAGGCCAGTTCCATACCGCCCAGGATATCTCCCAGATCATCGTCCGCTCTCCCGATGGCGGCCGCGCTGTGTATCTAAAGGATATCGCTACCATAAAGGACACGATCAAAGACCGCGAAAGCTATGCCCGTCTCGCCGGAAAGAACGTCGTTACGCTCAATATCATCAAGCGCTCCGGCGAAAACCTCATCGAAACGTCCGACACCGTCAGGGGTGCCGTCGCAGAGATGCGGGCTAGCATGCCTAAAGACCTCAATGTGGTGATCACCGGCGACCAGAGCACGCAAACGCGCAACTCTTTCAATGACCTCGTCAACTCTATCGTCATCGGCTTCCTCCTCGTATTGGTCATCCTGATGTTCTTCATGGGCGTGGTCAATGCTTTCTTCGTAGCCCTGTCCGTGCCTTTGAGCATGTTCGTTGCCTTCATGTTCTTGCCCGCGGCAGATATCGTCATCGGGCAGCATGTCACCCTGAACTTCATCGTACTGTTTGCCCTCCTGTTCGGCCTGGGGATCATCGTCGATGACGCCATCGTAGTGATCGAGAATACCCACCGCATTTTTACCCAGGGCAAAGGCAAGCTTGACGCCCCGACATCGGCTATGATGGCTGCAGGAGAGGTATTCGTTCCTGTCCTCGCAGGTACGCTGACGACACTGGCGCCCTTCTTCCCCCTGCTGTTCTGGCCGGGGATCATCGGCAAGTTCATGGTCTACCTTCCTGCGATGCTGATCTTTACCCTGGCGGCATCACTCATCGTAGCCTTCGTCATGAACCCCGTATTCGCAGTGGACTTCATGAATCATCCGGAGGATGGAACGGCTACTTCCCGCAGCGCCATTTTCAGGAAGCCCGGCCTCTGGATAGCGTTGGGCCTGGGCATCATCCTGGACCTGATGGGCTTTACTTTCCTCGGTAACCTGGTCATCCTGATGTTCATCCTGATCATCCTGAATAAATATATTTTCGACCCGATGATCCATGCCTTCCAGAACCGTGTCCTTCCCTGGATCATGGGTCATTATGAAAGCTTGCTCAAATGGGCGCTCCAGGGCTGGCGGCCGGTATGGTTATTGCTCAGCACCTTCGTACTTCTGATTTTTTCATTAATATTTTTTGCCGCCCGCAAGGTCGATGTTGTATTCTTCCCCAAAGGCGACCCAAACCAAATCTATGTCTACCTCAAACTACCCGTCGGCACCAATGTCGATTACACCGATTCCATCACCCGCACCCTTGAAACCAGCGTCTATAAGGTGCTGGGAATGGGCGACGGCTCCAAATCTAACCCTGTCGTGGAGAGCGTCATCGCCAATGTCGCCGTCGGCGCCAACGATCCGACCAGCGGCGACCAGAGCACACATCCGGAGTTGGGCCGCATCCAGGTCAGCTTCGTAGAATTTGCCAAACGTAACGGCGTGTCCACCGCGCGATACCTCGATTCCATTCGCCATGTAATGACAGGCATCCCCGGCGCAGAGATCACAGTCGACCAGGAGCAGAGCGGACCTCCCACAGATCCGCCTGTCAATATCGAAGTAGCCAGCGATGACTTCGACAACCTGATCAAAACTGCCGTATCGTTGAAAAACTATCTCGACTCTATCCAGACACCGGGTGTCGAAGAGCTCAAGATGGATATCGATCTGACCAATCCCGAGATCACCCTCACCGTCGACCGCCAGCGCGCCATGACGGAGGGGATCAACTCCTCACAGATAGGTCAGGAGCTGCGTACCGCCCTCTTCGGACTGGAATCTTCCAAGATCAAGGAAGGTAAGGACGAGTACAAGATCTATATCCGCAATGTTGAATCCCAGCGCAAAAGCCTGACGGACCTGCTGAATATGAACATCACCTTCCGTGATATCGCTTCGGGCGGTGCTATCAGAAATGTTCCCATCAGCTCACTGGTACATATCGATTATACCAGCACCCTCGGCAGCGTCAAGCGTAAAAATCAAAAACGTGTCATTACCCTCAAATCCAATGTGCTGACTACGCAGGGCTATACACCGACAGCCGTCAACCAGCAGCTGGCAAAATCCATCGCCGATTTCAGCAAAAAGTTGCCGGAAGGCGTCACCATTAAGCAGACAGGCGAGGGTGAGCAGCAGGCCGAGACAGGCCGCTTCCTCTTTGGGGCGCTGATCATAGCGCTGGTCACCATCCTGATCATCCTGGTCCTCCAGTTTGGCTCGGTCGGCAAGTCTGTGATTATCCTGAATGAGATCCTCTTCAGCGTGATTGGTGTCATCCTTGGGTTTGCCATCACCAAAATGCAGGTGTCGGTGATTATGACCGGTCTCGGCATCGTTGGTCTGGCCGGGATCGTGGTCAAGAACGGCATCCTTGTGATCGAATTCACCGATGAACTGCAGAGCCGCGGCATGAAGACCCGGGCGGCAGCGATTGAAGCTGGTAAGACGCGTATCATCCCCGTGCTGCTGACGGCCCTGGCTGCTATCATGGCGCTGATCCCGCTGGCAGTCGGGTTCAATATCAATTTCATCACCCTGTTCAGCGATCTGAACCCGCATATCTATTTCGGAGGTGATAATACAGTGTTCTGGAAGCCGCTGTCCTGGACCATCATCTTCGGCCTGGCCTTCGCCTTCTTCATGACGCTGTTCATGGTACCCAGCATGTACCTGATTGCTGAGCGGCTCAGGCGGCCGATGCGCCGCCACTGGGGTGGCAAGTGGGTCTCCTTCCTCGGGATCCCGCCGTTCACCTTCCTTTTCCTGGTGCTAGTCATCATCACGATGATCCGCCATTATTTTGAGGTGAATGCAAGAAGAAGAAGACAACTGAGCAGGAAGGGCGCCGATGAAACCTGGGTGCGGAGTTGGTTCTAAACGGACGGCTTATTATCTTGATATAAAATTGTCAACCATGCGCAACAACCATGAAATAGACTATAAGATCTACGGTGAAGAACTTCAGTTCGTAGAAATAGAGCTCGACCCGGGCGAAACCGTCATCGGCGAGCCGGGCGGGTTCATGATGATGGACGACGGAATCGAAATGCAAACCCTTTTCGGCGACGGCTCCGCCTCTTCCAATCAGGGTGGCCTGTTAGGCCGGCTGATGAATGCCGGTAAACGCGTGCTCGTAGGGGCGAACCTCTTCATGACCGCCTTTACCAATATGGGTAACGGCAAACGGAAGGTCAGCTTCGCCGCACCTTATACCGGCAAGATCATCCCTCTCGACCTGCAGCAATTAGGCGGCACCATCATCGCCCAGAAAGATGCCTTTCTATGCGCCGCAAAAGGAGTCAGCATCGGCATTGCATTCCAGCGGCGGCTGGGCACCGGTATCTTCGGCGGGGAAGGGTTCATCATGGAAAAACTGGACGGGGATGGACTCGCCTTCGTACACGCCGGCGGCTATATCATCGAAAAGGAATTGCAGCCCGGCGAGATCCTCAAGGTAGATACCGGCTGCGTCGTCGCGTTCCAGCCGTCCGTAGACTTCGATATAGAATTTATCAAGGGTATCCGCAACTGGATGTTTGGCGGGGAAGGGCTCTTCTTCGCCATCATGCGCGGTCCCGGGAAGGTATGGCTGCAATCTTTGCCGATCAGCCGCCTGGCCAGCCGTATCATCCAATACAGCCCTCAGTTCGGCAGCCGCCGTGAAGAGGGCAGTATCCTCGGCGGTCTTGGCAATCTTCTCGATGGCGATGGGTTTTAGCGAATAGGTAGGCTATAAATGAAAAAGTCCCGGCTAGCGCGGGACTTTTTTTATTGGCAAAGGCCGAAAACTATTTATTATTCGTAAACCTGCTCAACAACCGCAGGATTTCGAGATACAACCAAACCAGCGTGACCAGCAGGCCGAAGGCGCCATACCACTCCATGTATTTCGGCGCACCCATCTTCTCGCCTGTTTCGATCTGATCGAAATTCAGCACCAGGCTCAGGGCCGCGATAACGACCACGAAAAGGCTCACCCCAATTCCGATGATACTGTTATCACCGAATTGCATAAAGGGGATTCTGACGCCGAAGAACCCCAGCACCATATCCACCAGGTAAAAGATCATGATGCCGAATATCGATGACGTGATAACCGCCCTGAACTTATTCGTAGCCTGGATGACCCTGAAATTGTACAGCAGGAATACCGCGAACGCCACCCCGAAGGTCAGCAATACAGCTTCCATGATGATATTCGGATATTTCGCCTTGAAAGAGTCATTGATGATGGCTGACAGTCCGCCTAAAAAGAAGCCCTCCAGCAGGGCATAGGCCGGTGACAGGTATTTAGCCAGTCTGGGTACGAAAATCGTGGCGAAGGCGCAGATCATCCCGCCGAATACCCCGATATAAAACAAGGTCATCATCGTGGGGACCTTGAAGGAATAATATAATTTCCAGGTATAAGCGGCGCCGGCAAATACCAGCAACAAAAGAAAGCCAAATTTTTGCATCGTTCCCCGTACCGTCATCACCTCCGTGGTCGATTGATCCAGCGACTTGCTGAATATCTTTTCCGAAAGGGTAGGGTTACTTGAATTGAAAAGTGCCATAGTATTAGAGTTTTAAGAGCGTAAAATTATGAATTGTACGAATGAATAACAAGCCGCTGACCGCAGAGTTGAGTACACTGTACCGTTTTTAACAAAACGGCTCTTATCTGCGCCTTCCCCGCTGCGGCGGCGGAGCACCACCCTCGGACCTGGGTGGCGTACCCGGTTTTGCCGGCGGCCCACCTGGTTTCTGCGGCGGCCCTGACGGTCTCCTTGTATCTCTGTTACCGGCGCCATTATTTCCTGTATCTCCCCGGTCGCTGTTGCCTTGTCCGCCATCCCGCCCGTGTTGGGAGCCATGCTTGTGATGACCATGCCTCTTTTTCCGGTCCGCTTTTTCCAGCGTCTTCAGGCTGATCTGGCCGACAAGATCGACAAACCCTGTTTCCGTCTCCTCTTTTGGTTTCCCGGTACTCACTTCGACCGGCCCCAGGTCTTCGGCGATTTCGTTCTTCATATTCATCTGCCGGATCTTCCGCACCCGTTCGATAGTAAGGGGATACTGTTTGTTGCTGTCCGGCAGCACATACCACATCAGGTTTTTGAAAATATCTTTTTTGATCAGGCTTGCCGTTCCTTTGGCAACCTGTAAGGATTCCGCATTGTCGGGAAAATTCTGCAGCGCATCCAGGTAAGTGTCCAGCTCATAATTCAAACAGCACTTCAACCTGCCGCACTGGCCACTCAGTTTACTCTGATTGATCG
>PMUF01000553.1 GCA_003167015.1 Chitinophagaceae bacterium
CAATCGCACATTTTCGAGCCGTTTTTCACCACCAAGGAGATAGGAAAAGGCACAGGTCTCGGACTGGCCACCGTCTATGGCGTCATTAAGCAAAGCGGCGGCTACATCTGGGTGGAGAGCGAACCCGGAAAAGGCAGCACCTTTACCTTACAACTGGCCCTGGAGATCCTGGAAGAAAAGGCATCCGTTCCCCTTATAATAAGACCGGCATTGCGCAGGGTGCTGGTCGTTGATGACAATATCACCAACTGTCACCTGATGCAGAATATTTTTAGCTATATAGGCATTGAATGCACTATATGCACCGGGGGGATGGATGCCCTGCGGATATTGGCAACCGCCCTTCAGGAGGACCGGTTATTCGATCTGATCGTGACGGACCATCAAATGCCCGTCATGGATGGTATTACACTGGTACAGGAGATCAAACGGTCATTAAAGGACCGCCCGCAACCTTTTATCCTCATGCTGTCATCCCTGGACAAAGGGATGTGCCTGGAAGCCGCTGAACAAGCGGGGATCGATATGTTCTTAACGAAGCCCGTGAAACTGCAGGAGCTGAACAGTATCCTCCAGTCTATCTTCGGGAAAGAGGAAACAGGCAGCCTGAGCATCCCTTCAAAACCGGCCATCAAAAAACTGACTGAGAATGCCAGCGTACTGGTGGCGGAGGATGAGCCTGTCAATATGCTGCTGATATCGGAAGTGTTGTCCAAAATGGGCTTTACGGTCATTAGGGCAGGCAATGGCAAAGAAGTGCTGGAACTATTAAAGACACATCAACCCAAGATCATCTTCATGGATGTGAATATGCCTGAAATGGACGGGCTGGAGGCCACGGCGATCATCCGGGCACAATCCAAGCCTCAGAACAATATCCCGATCATCGCACTGACCGCCGGCGCCATGAAGGAAGACAGGGAACGCTGTCTCCGGGCAGGGATGAATAGTTTCGTCTCCAAGCCTTTTCGGTTGGAAGAATTGGAAGGGGTGGTGAAAAAGTATCTGTCAGTAGCCTAATGTAACGGGCTGCCCCTTATACACAATCGTTTTTGGCGCTCCGCCGGTCATTATCTGCACGATGAATTTTTGCCGTACCGGCTGCGGTGTATGATTGCCCGCTCCCGGGCGGAGGCTTGCATCGCCGGGACTTAGGCTCAACGTATGGGCCTTGTCATCCCAGTGAAGATGGATAAGCGTGACGACGCCTTTCAGATAATCCTGGCTGATGCCGTCATCTTCATATAGCGTGAAATCGCCGTCAGCCCCCGGATAGATCCGCAGCGTAGTCGGCTGGGTTACGGGCTGGGCAGTATACTGACGAATGGGATCGAAGGGGATGATGGCGCCTGCCCGGACATAGATGGGCATAATCGAAAGATCGACTTCCCTGCGGACGGTCTTGCTGCCAGTCTGACGCCGGAGCGTCCACCAGTCATACCATTCACCCGCAGGAAGATAGACATCGCGGGTGACGGCGTCTTTTTCGAAAACGGGCGCTATCAGCAGGTCTCTTCCCCACAGGTATTCACTGCCCATGCCCCTGGCTGTCGTATCGTCGGGATAATGCAGCCAGAGCGCCCGCATGAGGGGCATGCCCGTCTGTCGCGCTTCCCAGGCAAGGGTATAGGTGTAAGGCATCAATTGGTAACGCAGCTCGTCGTATTTCCGGACGATAGGTTCAATGCGCGGATTGTTCATCTCCGACTCCAGCACATTGTGCCTGATCCTCTCACTGTCGGAATTATAGTGTGTAGGCGTCTCCAGGTCACCCCGATTACCCTGGCCCCAGCCCCATGGAAGGATCGTCATCGATGTACGACCATGTGAACGGAAGGAAGGGCAAAATGCGCCGAACTGGAACCAGCGGGCATAGAGCTCGCCCGTCTTTTCGGAATTGGAATAGAACCCACCGATATCAGAACCCCAGTAAGGACCCAGGCTCAGTGAGTGGTTGATGCCGACCGCCACCTGTCCTTCCAGCGTTTTCCAGGAGGATTCAGTGTCACCCGACCATACCCATCCACCCCAGCGGGCGACACCCAGATAGCCATTGCGATGCAGACTCCATGGGCGGACATCGGGAAAAGTAGACAGCGGCCCCTGGTAATACAGCTGATGGCGTTTGACTCTTTCATCCAAATTGAACCAATCGCCTTCATCGGGCCAAAAGGCATCCACGCCGGTTTTCATCAACGCCACATGCTGCTGCCAATAGTTCTGAATATGTCCCGCATCGAGGACTTCGCCAGGGGCAGCGGGTATCGTTCCGTGCAGGGAAGGCAGCTTGTCGCGGTCCCAGGGCACCATATGCACGATCACCTTCACATGCAGGGCATGAAAATCGGCCAACACGACGGCGGGGTCGCGATGGAAGACTTCCGGGTTGAAGTCGAAAGAAGGTTGTTTCGTATTCCAGCCTCTTGGCGTAAACCCGGTACCCAGATAGATCACCGCATCGATGGGTATCTTTTTCGATCGGAAGCTGTCTACGATGCCGAGGATATACGCTTCATCTTTTATCGTCCGGTGAGACTGCATGTAACCTAAGGCCCATTTCGGCGGCATCACCGCAGGCCCCGTCAACAGGGAAAGATCCTGCATGAAGGCGGCGGGCTGATGCGCATCGAAGACGATCAGGTCATAAAGTCCGGGAATGACCGAGGCTGCGGGTGGAAGGCCCTTGGCCCTTTGCTGGCCCTGATTTTTTTCGGTCTGCTGTATTTGGTCTGCCGCCGTTGGCTGCCAGGGAATGAATAGGCCATGGCCGGCCTGTCGCAAATCGATCTGTCCCCAGGGGCTGGCGATAAAAAGTGCCCAGCCTTCCGTGCCGATCATCAGCGGTACAGGGTTGCGTGAGCCATAGGCATCGCTCTGCCAGCGCGGGGACATCTCCTGTAGTCTTCCCCGCCGGTCGAATTCAATCGGCTGGAGCCGCCAGTCGACGGCAGGCGCAGGCTTGTGGCCGCCTTCTCCCAGACCCAGCAAGGGGGCATCGCCGATCAAAAATGATAAAGTAGTATCGGGGTAGAAAATCAATTGCTGGATGATCATTCCTTCAGGGGTGCTGACTTTCACTGTCAGCGGGTCCGGGCTTACCTGCACCATCAACGCACCTACACGGTGACTGACAGCGCCGGATAGCTGCGTGAGCACGAGGTCCGGGGCAGGGTAGGGGCGATCAGCCAATGCCGGACTGAAGGGTTCGTCCCCGTGAAAGCTCAGGGGTTTCAGCGTGATCCTGATGCTGTGATCGCCGGCTTGCCGGATGATCAGTTGGGCAGGCTGTCCGGCTGTGGTGATGGGCTGTGAATCGACCGCAGGCGCCGACAACAGGAGGGAGAATAATAACCAGCAATAGATCGGCCGATGAGTCACGCAAAAAAGGTTGAAAGCTAATTTCCCGCTTTTTATCTACATTTAAGGACTCATAATATGATTAGTATAGCTAACCGCCTGCGTGTAAATCTCTTTCTAATGGCCCTGCTGGCAGTTCCCGCGTTGACCAGGGGGCAAAAAGATGCTACTGTCCGAGAGTACCTGCAATCATTCCCTACCTATCCCTTTTCGGATCCCAGTCCGGTGCCACTATTGAATGAAGTCTATCCTTATTTCCGCTATGATGGCTTCACCGATAAAGCCGTTGCCCGGTCATGGAAGGTAGTAGAATTGGAAAATGACTATATCCGGTTGCTAATCCTGCCGGAGATCGGCGGAAAGATATGGGCTGCCATCGAAAAATCCACCGGCCGCTCTTTTTTATATTATAATCACACCGTAAAATTCCGGGACATTGCGATGCGTGGGCCTTGGACCAGCGGCGGCCTTGAGGCCAATTACGGTATCGTCGGGCATACGCCTAATTGCGCGACGCCGGTCGACTATGTCACCACGGTCAATGGAGACGGCAGTGTCAGCTGCACAATCGGCACGTTGGACCTGTTATCGCGCGGCTATTGGCGCATGGAGATCAGGCTGCCGAAAGACGAGGCGTTATTCAGCACGAATTCGTTCTGGTATAATACCACGGCAATGGAACAGCCTTATTACCATTGGATGAATGCCGGGCTGAAGGCAGGGGATGACCTTGAATTCATCTATCCCGGCAACCGGTACCTGGGTCACGCGGGACAATATGCCGACTGGCCCATCGATAAGTCCAATGGGAAGAACCTGTCCTGGTATAAGAACAACGATTTCGGCAGTTATAAATCGTATCACGTTTTTGGAAAGTATACGGAGTTCAACGGTGTCTACTGGCATAATGAAGGATTGGGAATGGCCCGGTATGGAACGCATGATGACAAGGCAGGAAAAAAGCTCTGGATATGGGGGCTGTCGCGCCAGGGGATGATCTGGGAAAAACTGCTGACCGATACCGATGGTCAGTATATAGAATTACAATCAGGGCGATTGTTCATCCAGAATGAAGAACGGAGCAGCCTGACGCCCTTCAAACACCACGCATTCAGTCCTTACGGAACGGAAGCATGGCATGAAGACTGGTACCCGGTGCTGGGAACCCGCGGAATGGTGAAGGCCAATCAATACGGGGCTTTGAATGTCTTGCAGGAAGGTGGGTGGCTGAAGATATTGTTCTCTCCGGTCCGGTTTTTCCGGGATACAGTGCGCATCAGGCTGGCTGGTAAGATTGTTTATGAGAAGGCGTGCGATTTTTCTCCGCTGGCTTTATTTGCGGATTCCATACGGGTGCCGGATTCACCGGACCCTCATCATGCCGCAGGGTCACCGGGTGAAAATTGGGTGGTGACGATCGGCGACCATCACCTCATCTATGACAGTTCTCCGCAGGCTGATTCTTTATCCCGCCCGGTGGATGTTGCGGCCGGTTTCGACTGGACTTCGGCGTATGGCCATTACCTGGCAGGATGCGAAGCCATGGATGAAAAAAATTATCCGGCTGCCGGGGTGGCCTTCCGGCAGTCGCTGGTCAAAGATCCGAACTACGGACCGGCGCTGGTGAAATCAGCAGAGCTTTATTATCGGAATATGCGCTATGGTGAAGCGCTGCAATATGCTCTCGATGCGCTGCGCATCAATACGGAAGACGGCCCTGCCAATTTCATCTATGGGCTGGTCAGCGACAGGCTCGGGCATGAGACCGATGCCAAAGACGGTTTCGATATCGCGAGCCTGGATCCTGCTTGTCGCAGCGCCGCCTATACTTGCCTGGCTAAGATCTACCTGCGGGAAAAGGACCCCGAGCGCGCCGGTGACTATGCGCAAAAAGCATTGGACAACAACCGCTTCAATATGGAGGCGCTGCAATTGAAAGCCGTATGCGCCCGGCTTACCGGGCCCGGAGGGGCTGTTAACGGCGGAGGGGCTGCAGGAGCCGCCACAGCACAAGCTATACTGGCTCAGATTAATGGTATCGATCGGTTGAATCATTTCTCACGTTTTGAAAGATATCTCGCAGATAGTACCGAAGAGAACAAGCGCGCATTCCTGTCCCTGATCCGCAACGAATTACCGCAGGAAACCTTTCTCGAACTGGGTATCTGGTATTATGATTGCGGGCTTCCCGGCGATGCGCTGACCGTTTTCAGGTTAAGCCCGCCTTGCGCGGAGATCAGCATTTGGATCAGCTGGCTGACCCGGCAATCTGTCGACTGGAGTAGGATCGACCCTGTCGGTTTCTTTCCTTTTCGTTCTGAAACGGGTCAATTGCTGGAAAACTTCCTGAAGACGGGCGATCACTGGTTACCGAAGTACCTGCTGGCCCTGCTATATCATGACAGAAACCGCATCGAAGACTGTAAGAAATTATTGCTTTCGTGTGGAGATCAACCTGGTTTTGCTCCGTTGTACGCTTTTCGGGCAGCCGTCGATTCTTCGCAGACACAGAAAGACCTGCAACGTGCTGTCGCTCTCGATCCACAATGGCGATACCAGAAATTGCTGGCCGAATATTATATCATCCGGCAGGAAAGATACCCTGAGGCGCTGGCCATCGCCGGCAGCTTTTTCCGCGCACATCCGGACAATTATATCATGGGGATGCTATATGCAAAGACATTATTGCTGGACCATCAGTTCGCCGCGGCGGACAAGGTGCTGGGCCGTCTTGATATCATCCCTTTCGAAGGTGCCACTTCCGGCCATGAGCTCTACCGGGAAGCGAAATTGATGCAGGCAGTACAACGGATGAAACAAAAGAACTATCGGCAGGCGCTGGTGTTTATCAGGGCTGCTGAAGAATGGCCCGAAAATCTCGGCGTTGGAAAGCCTTACGACAGCGAAGTAGACCTTCGGCTGGAAAATTGGATGAGCGCCCTCTGTCTGCAGGGCTTGCATCATCCGACAGAAGCACCTGCTCCTCCGGCGGTCGCAGCGTTGCATGCTACCGGTAAGCCGATGAATGTCAATGAAAGGGTAGTGCAAGCCCTGGGTCTGTAGGATGTTATACTAAAGCAATCCCCTAAAAAACGGTTCCAGTTCTTTCGCCAGTATGGCGTGATCTTCCTCATTCGGATGACCGCCGCAGCCCCTTGCCTTCATGGGCGGGAAGAAGAACAGGGCCACCGGTCTGGCGGAAGGATACTGCACATCAATCTTCGCTTTGATCGCTGTCAGGCAGTTTTGCAGCAAGATGCCTTTATCTCCATGCACCATAGGACTGCTCAGCAGCGCCAGCTGTGCGGAAGGATATTTCGACCGGATCAACTGCACGAACTTTATATAGCTGTCGACAAACACGGCGCTGTCGAAGGGCGAACGTTGATGTTTGCCATCGCCGTCGCTGAGATCATTCGTCCCCAATGCAATGCTGACGATCGTGGGCTCCGCTTTTGTAAAATCCCACATCCGGGTACCGGTATTCAGGAAGTCGGCCTTTTCATATACCTGCGGCATAGCCGGTCCATCGGTATTCCAGGTGCGGTACACGCCAATGCCGCTGACGCTGCTGAGGATAAATTCGGCATCCAGGGCCCTGGCCACTCTTGGCCCATAAGCATAGTAGGCATCATGATGGTCCTCGTAAGCACCTATGCCGCAGGGCGAGACAGAGGTGTCCGCCTGGGCGCCGCAGGTAATGCTATTGCCGATGAACTCGATCAATGGCCCCTTAGCTTTTTTGATCGGTTTTGGGTCGTCACCGGTGATCCTGTCAATGAAGACAGGCCCGGATGTCGCCTCGGTATTTTTGTAGATCCAAACAGTGTGCATGCCGGATGTCGCGGCGGTGATCAACATCGGCGCTGGATTATTTCCGGAAATCCGGACCTTTTTTTGATAGACACCGTCCAGCTCATATTGTAAGAAACTATGACCCGACGCATCGGGGACGGATGCGTATACCGTACATTCCTTTATCCGGAACGTAAAGCCGGCATGTGACGCACTACTGATCAGCTCCAGCTGCCCGTTGCCGTTGACCAGGCACCTGCCATACCCGTATAAGGAGGAGGCCGGTAATGTTCCGGGATGAGAAGTCCGCAGACAGACGATGATGAGGGCCAGCGTCAATTGACATTTCATATACAAGCTTAATTCTTATTCTTATCTACAAATCGTTTGTTGGACTCATTATACCTGTCTCCGACATTGGGATATTGCGTCAGCAGGTTGTTGATGTCCTGAAAGTCGGCAGGTTGCAGGCTGATATCCACGGCGCCCGCATTTTCCTGCAGATATTTCCGCCGCTTGGTGCCGGGTATCGGGATGATATGCGGTCCTTGCGCCAGCACCCAGGCCAGGGCCAACTGGGCCGGTGTGCAGCCTTTTTTGGCAGCAAGCCCGGCAAAGGCCGCGGACAGCTGACTATTGTTTTCGGCGTGATCGCCCTGGTATCGGGGCAGTGCTCGCCGAAAGTCTTTTTCTCCCAGTTGCGCCAGATCCAGCGTATTGGTCATGAGCCCTCTGGCGAGGGGGCTGAAGGGGATGAAAGATATCTTCAGCTCTTTGCACAGCGGCAGTATTTCTTCTTCCGCGTCCCTTGTCAACAGGGAGTATTCGCTCTGAAGAGCGCTGATGGGATGGACGGCGTGCGCCCGGCGGATAGAACTGGCCGAGGCTTCCGACAAGCCGAGATAACGGACCTTGCCTTCTTTCACAAGGCCGGCCATGGCGCCTACCATCTCTTCCACCGGTACATTCGGATCGATGCGATGGGCATAATAAAGATCGATCACATCGGTGTTCAGCCGGCGAAGACTGGCCTCAACGGCCTTTTTCATATGGGCCGGCGATCCGTCGAAACCTGTCAGTCGTGCGGAATCATCCGTAACGAATCCAAACTTGGTAGCGATAAAGATCTTTTTCCTGTTGGGCTGCAGTACCCTGGCCACCAGCTCTTCATTTTTACCATTGCCGTATACATCGGCCGTATCCCAGAAATTGATGCCCAGTTCGATGGCTTTTTCAAGTGTGGCGATGGATTCCGGATCATCGGGCTGGCCATAGGCGTGACTCATGCTCATGCAACCGAGGCCGATAGCCGATAGTTCTATAGCTGTGTTACCCAGTTTTCTGTATTTCATCCGTCAAAGGTCAAGAATTAGCCGGAAAGAGGGTGACCTATTTCTACTTATTTTTGGGTGAGTAATACAATGCGTTCTATGGAAGATTTTATTATTTCCGTCAATAAGGTGGAAGAGTGGCAGATGACCAACGATGTAACCGAACTGGACAACCTGTTCCAACGCGCCAAAAGGGTGCTGGTAGGCGGCGGCACTGTCGCGCTGGTAAGGCAGCAGCGTTCCGGTGAGTCGTACCGGTTCGAGGAGTTTACCAACCTGGAAGATTTCGAGCAATATAAAAACGGCATTTACAAATACCTGGCGAAATAACAGGTAATAGGTTGATCGATAAATTGATAATATTCAACAAGTTAAGGTTTTCGCTATTCAGGGGTTGCCTATATCCTGGTTATGCGAGATTTTATTTATATTTGTATGCCTTGAGAAGAAAAGTCGCATTTATACGCGCAAATATCCTCGTGTTTTGTTTTGTCTGAGCGTTAACCAAAATTAATCTTATTGTGCATGCAAAAACAGCGGATTTATTCTTCGCTTCCGGTTCATTCTCCGGATCGGTCACGCGGGATCCTTTACTTTCTGTACTTTGCCGGGGTTGCCTACCTGCTTTTTTTGCTTTCTTCACAACAAAACAATGTTTTTTATTCAGGTGACGCAGGCCTGAAATTCATGGCTATAAAGCAGATCTGTGCGTCGGAAGATTTTCGGTATATAACCGACACGCATGCCCAATGGGTTAAAGATATCTGGGCACAGGGCTATTTCCCCGTCAAGGAACCTTTTGTCGTTCCCAGCGCGAAAGGATATCTTTTTCAGTATCCGCCGGCATTTCAATTCATCAGCTCCTTCTTCTACGGGAAATTCGGATACAAGGGCCTCTATATTATTCCCTTCATCAGTCTCTTGCTTTTATGGTATTGGTTCATCCGAACGGCGTTAAAGCTCTCTTATTCGACAAAGGAAACGGCCGTGATGTTTTTCCTGCTGGCTTTTTGTTCCCCGCTTTCTTTCTATGGCGTCGTTTACTGGGAACATACCTTAGCCATGCTCCTTGAATTCAGCGCCATCTATTTTGTCCTGTGTAAGCCCCAACAACCCTGGCTGGGGGCGGTGTTAGGCATTTTGAGCGGCCTGACCGCCTGGCTAAGGCCCGAATGCATGTTAATAAATATCCTGCTGGCAGGTTCTCTGGCG
>PMUF01000431.1 GCA_003167015.1 Chitinophagaceae bacterium
CGCCGCATAGCGGCAGACGTTAGAGTAGGGCGTCGATCTTCTTCGCCAGTTTCCTGTCCTTTTCGGTGACGATATCTCCCTCGCTGTGCGTATTCAGCGTGATCTCTACCGTATTATAGACATTAGTCCAACTCGGATGGTGATCCATTTTCTCTGCCTCGAGCGCGACGCGCGTCATAAAGGCGAAGGCTTCCGAGAAATTTTTGAACTGGAACTTGCGGTATAGCGAATTGTTTTTTTCTTCCCACATAATCAAGTGATTTAATTATTAGCCGCAAAGCGCGGGCCAGGCTAAACGGGCCACGGGCCCGTAGACCTAAAATATTAGGTGAGCTTTGTTTTTTATCTTGTCCTGCGTAAGCTCCATGACCAATTGCACGCCGGGAACCGCGCGGACGGAATTCATCAGGTGCATGAGCTTCTCATCGGCGACCGTATCACCTTTCTGCAGCCATAGGAAATCCAGGTGTTTGAACTCCGGCAGCAGGTATTCGCCATCGAATTGATTGTTATATAAAAAATGTTGCAGGGCATTGCCGGGCTCCCGGTATTCATAAATGCCGAAAAAATATTTCCGTTGCCGCTTTGTCAGCTGGATCTCCAGGTCGCTGTTATTGCGGAAGGCGAAACGCAACCGGTTATTCAGCTGCAGCACCAGCTGATAGTCTTTCACCGGGGCGACGATACCCAGCAGCCGCGTATCTTCAAAGAAGTCGTCGGTCATATCGTCTATGTTCAGCTTCAGCTTCATGGCACGCTCGTGATGGGTTGTTCTTCCGATGGGGTGAAGGTTAGCTGCCCCCGGGCGTTGGCGCTTTCTATGACGGAATAAATGAATTTCAGCACCTGCAGCTCCCCGGGGTAATTGATCTTATCTGCATCACTCCCCGTCCGGTGATCATCGGCGGGTAAGCCGGTGGTAAAAGTAAGCACCGGGATGGATGCCCGGTAAAAGGCGAACTGGTCGCCCGCGGTCGGGCCGGCATTGATTGAGGCGGTATTGATAGTACGGGGAGAGATGTATTTCTTGTCCCGGATGGCATTGCAGACCGGCGCCCAGGCGGGAGAAGTTCCCAATCCTGCAAGCGTCAGCGTATGTGTGGTATCGTTCAACCCCCCGATCATATCCATATTGATCATATAGCTGACCTTTTTGAGGTCGGTTTCCGGGTGCTGTACAAACCAGGCCGATCCGGCAGAGGCCAGCTCGGTTCCGGAAAAAGCAATGAAAAGATAATTATTATTCCGGAGCTTCGACGCGGCCAGGAGCCGGGCCAGTTCGATCATCCCCGCCACGCCGCTGGCATTATTATCGGCCCCAAGGCTGTCTTCCCCATGACCCGGCCCATCGTAATGAGCACCGATGATCACCGTCGATGCCGCCCCGTTGTCGAGCCAGGCCACCACATTGTGACCGGTGCGCAGGCTTTCGGTCCAGCCGACCTTGATCCGGATGTCTACCGATGCCGACTCATCCTTCAGGTATTTTCTTTTGGCCGCGGCTGTGACATATATAACGGGAATGGCCGCGGCTTCCGGTTTGTCCTTCGGGTCAAAGGCAAGGAAGTCCGATGATTTGGAGGAATTATAAAGGATCAGCGCGGTAGCCCCCTTCTTTGCACAGGCGGCCGCCCTGGCGCGGATGAGGGCCGGCAGTTCGCTGTGGTTGGACCTTACCTCCGGGAACTCCTTCAGATCCAGGAACCAGGGGACGCCGCTCTCCTGTAAGGCTATGGCTGGTGAACCGGATACCTGGCCGGTAGCGCTGAAGTCAACGGGGAAATATTCCTTGAATCTGACGAGAGGGTGGTCATTGATGGAAAACCAGGTATCATCGCTGAGCTCCCTGCCCTGGTCGATCGTAAAATTCTGTACCCACCCATTGTTATCGCCTTTTGGCCGGAGACCGGCCTTGCTCAACTCGGAAATGATATAATCGCTGGCTGCCTTATCCCCCGGCGTACCCATTCTCCGGCCTTCCAGCTTCGGATCGGCCAGGTAATGCACATGCGTCGCCAGGTTGGCCACGGTAACTTTATCGTTTTTGTTCAATTTTTGGGCCCGGACGCTGAGAAAAGACAGAATAAAGGGAAAGGACAGGAAGAGGGTAGGAAATACGATTTTAATACGGAGCATCATATAAGCCGGTTTAACTAGACGGTATTGGGCCGCGGGGACGATGGGTCCGCGTGAAGGGTTCGCGTGGGCAAACGCCCGCTGGGACCTTCCAAAGGTAAGATGGATTTATTTTCTACACTCACCTTTTTTCCTTTAGTTTTGCAGATTGGCCTTTTCGCAATAGGGCCGCTAAAAACTCTTATGGCGCTACCGCACCTTATCAAGTATGTGTATACCAATGGGACCGATGAAGTGATTCGCCGGGGAAAGAAAATCCATGCCATCGGGTACGTCGAGCTTATCGAATACGATGAGCTGTTTGAGTCCGTCACTTTCCGGGTAAAGGACGACAGCTATGCCACTTATTACAAAGTGTATGTGCAGAAATTCAAGGATGCGAAGACCTTGTCCATCCGCTGCAGCTGTCCGTACAACCTGGGGGATATCTGCCGGCATGAAGCGGGGGCCCTCATTCAGCTGCAGGAACTGCTGGACAGGAACATGCTGAAGGCGGAAGAAGTGCGCTATGACCAGCGTCATACGGTCGTGAAAATGAAATTCATCGATCTGAAAAGCATTCGCCTGCTCTGCAGTCCCGCGACCCTGCAAGAGGCGGAAAACTACCTTCGTACGCAAAAGGCGAAGATTGAATACGCGAAAGACGAAGTAGTAAAGGCCTCGGTGGAAATGGATGGTCAGGTCTACCAGGTGGTCCTCCGGAAAAATGAGGAACGGAATTTCGATACCAGCAGTGATTATGAGGATGCTGCACACCCGCTCAGCCTGCCCAAAGTGATCGTCTTCCTCCAGCTGCTGCATGCACACGGAGCGTATTACTTCGAAAGCATCCGCAACTGGGATAAAGAAAAGAATAAACTACTGGAGGCTTACGGCTATTCCCTCTCGGATGACCTCAAGGGCAAATTCGAGTTCACCTATAAGGAAGGCAAGCCCTTTTTACGGGTGCTCGACACGTCGATCAAACGGGTAGCGCCGGTCGCCAACAGCCGGCAGAGATTCATGGAAGCCGAGGTTCCCGTCACGGAGGTGTCGGAAGAGGAAAAAGTGGTCGGTAATGCCCCCCGGCTGGGAGTCGTTTTCAATTTCAACGAGGATGGTTTTCCGGGTTTCGCCCTCGACGCCATTGCCGGTGAAAGCAACGAAGAGCAGTCCGCCTATGCCGGGAAAGTAGAAAAAATGGACCTCACCAAGTTCATCAATACGGATGCATTCACTGAATTCGACCGCCAGCTGCTCCCTTCCCTCCGCAAAATGCAGGGAACGGAGATCAACAAATACCTTAACCGGAATTCACCCTTCAGCGGCATCTGGGAGAACATCATCCATCATGAAGAGGACGATCTGCCGGAAGAGACCAAAAAGCTGATGGTGGAATATCTTCACCCCAAGCTCAGGAAACTCTTCGCCGAATTGAATGCCAACCCCTTTGTTTTTCACCTCAACGGTCATAAGCCTTTCAAGACCGCCAATCTCCAGCCCATCGGGTTGTCGGCGGATTCGATCAGCCCCCAGTTCAGCGTCCACGCCGCCAAGGGCAATTTCGAGCTGAGCTGCTATGTCAAGATCAATGGTCAGCCGGTAGATATTGCACGAAACGAATGCAAAAGCTCCGTGGTCTTCTTTTACAATAATAACCTCTACCTCTGGAACAAGCCGGAGGATGTCGCCCTGGTCGAGAAATTCGCCGGGAAAGAGAAATGGTCGATCTCCAGGGAAGACTGGCCCGCAAGAATGAAAGATTTCGTCCTTCCCCTCACCCGGGATTACCAGGTGGATTTCGATCCGGAGCTGGTCCGCGAAGTAAGGGACGGCGACCCGGAAAGGAAGCTACTGTTGCAGGAAAAGGGGGATTACCTGGTCTTCCAGCCATTGTACTCCTATAAAGGATTCGAAACCCGTCCCGGAGGTAAAGATGAGATTATCGTTCCCGACGGACACCAGGTACTGATCGTCCATCGCAATAAGGAGGCGGAATTGCAATTTTTCCGCAAGCTGGAATCCCTCCACTCCCAGTTCATTCACCCCGAAGGATCGCATAGCCTGGCCCTGAAGGGGACGGATGTCCTGAAGAATAACTGGTTCTTCCTTTTCGTGGACGCCATGGAAGAAATGAAGGTGCCGGTATTCGGCTTTGAAGCATTGAAGAATTTCCGGTTCAATACGGCCAAGCCCCAGACGAAGATCCATATCAGCAGCAATACCGATTGGTTCGACGCCCGGGTAGATATTGTATTCGGCGACCAGAAGGTTACCATTGCCGATGTAAAGAAGGCGCTGGGGAACAGGCAGCAGTTCGTTCCACTCCACGATGGCACGCTGGGCGTGCTGCCGGAAGAGTGGATCAAGAAATACTCTCTCCTCTTCCGCGTGGGGGAAGGAAAGAGCAACCAGCTGCGGCTGTCCAAATATCATATGAGCGTTATCGACGAGCTCTATGACAACCGCAATGAAGAAGAGCTGATCATCCGGCTGGAAGAAAAATACGAACAGCTCCGGGAATTCAACCGCATCCGCGAGGTGCCCCCTCCCGCCCATCTCCTGCCCATCCTTCGCCCTTACCAGGTGCATGGGTTCCACTGGCTGAATTACCTGCAGGATGTCAACTGGGGCGGGATCCTGGCCGACGATATGGGTCTCGGTAAGACCATCCAGGCGCTTTCCTTCCTGCAGCATTTCAGGGATGTCAACGGGCGGCTCAGCGCGCTCGTCGTCTGTCCGACCACGCTGATGTTCAACTGGGAAAATGAAATCCGCAAGTTCACGCCTACGCTGACCTACCATATCCATCACGGCGGAGACCGGACGCGCAATAAAGAGACTTTAGCCAGCTATAATGTCATCATTACCACCTACGGCACCCTGCGCAGCGACATCAAGCTGTTGCTTGAACTGGCCTTCGATTATGCCGTGCTGGATGAGTCCCAGGCGATCAAGAACCCTTCCAGCAAGGTCACGAAGGCGGCCTGCCTCCTGCAGGCCAAACACCGGCTGTGTATGAGCGGTACACCGCTGCAAAACAATACGTTCGATATTTTTGCCCAGATGAATTTCCTCAACCCCGGCATGCTGGGAAGCCTGGAATTCTTCCGGCAGGAATTTGCCGTGCCGATCGATAAGTTCGGGGAACAGGACAGAAAAGAGCACCTGCGGAAACTGTTGTATCCTTTTATCCTCCGCCGGACCAAGGAACAGGTGGCCAAGGATCTGCCGGACAAGACGGAGACGATCCTCTTCTGTGAAATGGAAGACGAACAGCGGAAGGTCTATGAGGCCTATCGCAATGACTACCGGGACAAGATCCTGGGCACGATCGAGACGCAGGGTATTCAACGGTCCCAGCTGACGATCCTGCAGGGGTTAATGAAGCTGCGGCAGATCTGCGACTCCCCTGCCATCCTGAATGAAACGGACAGGTATCCCAACCATTCCATCAAGCTGGACGAGCTGGCGCGGGAGATTGCGGAAAATATCGGCGACCACAAGGCCCTGGTTTTCTCCCAATTCCTGGGTATGCTGGCCCTGATCCGCGAAAGGTTAAAAGAACTGGATGTCAAATATGAATATTTTGACGGCAGCACGTCGGCTATAGAACGCGAACGTGCCATCCAAAGCTTTCAGAATGACGATACCTGCCGGGTATTCCTCATTTCCCTGAAGGCCGGCGGGGTGGGTCTCAACCTGACAGCCGCCGATTACGTCTATATTGTGGACCCCTGGTGGAACCCTGCCGTAGAACAGCAGGCCATCGACCGGACGCACCGCATTGGGCAGACCAAGAATATCTTCGCCTACCGGATGATCTGTAAGGATACGATCGAGGATAAGATCCTGCAGCTGCAGGAGAAAAAGCGTATCCTGGCCAAAGACCTCATCGCCGACGATGACGGATTTGTCAAGAGCCTTACCCGGGCCGATGTGGAATATTTATTCTCTTAGGGGCATATCCGCCCCAACCGACGGTTGACTGGGGCGGTACTGGGGCGAGCGGTCGCCGCTGGCGGCTTATTGACCGATAACAGGCGGGGCATAAGGCCCGTTCTGACCCTACCGGGGTTCTATTTTTGCCACTGATAAAGTCTGTTGCTTCCCGGCAAAATCCGGCATATTAATTTAGCAATATTGATATACAAACGATCGGCTATGAGCAAGCATGTACTCTTGTTGTTACTGAGTGGACTATTCTTCACAACGCCCTCATTTTCACAGGGGAATGTCCGCGGTACCGTAAAAGGTATCCTGGTTGACAGCGCCCATGGCAAGCAACCCCTGCAAAACGCTACCATTTCGATCCGCCCCCTGGGCGGCGATTCGACCGACGCCGAATATGCCGTTTCCGACAAAAAGGGCGCCTTCCTGTTCCGCGGGCTCACCGCCGGACTTTACTTCGTGCTGATTACCTATGAAGGGTATCAGCATATGGGCAGGAATATCAGCATTTCTGATAGTAACGCCAACATAGACCTCGCTACCCTGTACCTGCAACCGGCGGATGAGATGCTGGCGGCAGCGATCGTTCAACGACCGCCGATGGGCATCAAAAAGGATACGGTGGAATATAATGCCACTCTTTTTGCGACGAAGCCCAATGCGGTGGCGGAAGACCTGCTGAAAAAAATGCCCGGCGTCCAGGTGGATAACAGCGGTAATATCACTGCCCAGGGCGAGACCGTACAGCGGGTCCTGGTCAACGGCAAGCGCTTTTTCAGCGATGACCCCAAGCAGGCGACGCGTAACCTGCCGCCCGATGTGATCGACAAGATCCAGGTCTTCGACGATCTGAGCGATCAGAGTAAGTTCACCGGCTTCGATGACGGCAATCGGGTGAAGACTATCAACATTATTACGAAAAAGAATATGTCCCAGGGCATCTTCGGCAAATATGTCGCCGGCGCCGGTACTGACCAGGACTACGATGAAAGCCTGAATACGCATGTGTTCCGCGGAAACCAGCAGGTATCTGTCCTGGGGCAGGCCAATGATCTCAATAAACAGAATTTTACCGCCCAGGACATCTTTGGCGGCAGCGGCGGGCAGGGACGGCGTGCCGGCGGTGGTGGTAGTTCCGGTGGTGGCGGTGGCGGCATCGGCGGCGGTAGTGGCGGCGGTGGCGGAACCAATTCGGCCGGTGCTTCGAGCGCCGGGACCAGCTTTCAGTCCAACGGCGTGACCACGGTCTGGGCCGGAGGGCTCAACTACAAGAATACCGTCGACAGCGGCAAGGTGGACATTTATGGCAGCTATTTCTACAACTACCAGCATATCGTTCTCAAGACGACCGACAGCACGATCTCCCAGCTGAATAGCGTGATTACCGGTCAGCCGGATAGCAGCCAGACAACTGCGGGCAGCCAGTATAGCATCAGCCGGATCACGAACCACCGGGTCTATTTCAACCTGGAAGACAGGTTCGACAGTAACAATTCACTGATCTTCCGGCCCAACATTATCTTCCAGCACAGCGATCCCAGCGGTTCTTCGTTCACCAGTACCACCAACGCCCAGGCGGGCGACATCAACTCGCTCAACGGGCACTCCTCCAGCAGCAATACGGGGTTTTCGTTGCCGAATGCCGATCTGCAGATCCGGCACCGGTTTGCGAAACCTTTCCGGACCATATCCCTGGATATTACCGGGTCGGGAAATGTCAATGATGGCAATGGGTACACCTATTCCCTGGACAACTTTTATCAAAAAGACTCTTCGCATATCCTCAACCAGTATTACAATGACTCGCTGCATTCGATCACGATCCAGCCGACCCTGTCTTACACGGAGCCGCTGTCCAAACACATGATCCTGCAGCTGAACTATAGCCATACGTATACCCACAGCACGACGATCAACAATACGTACGACTACGTGGATTCCCTGAAAGGCTATGATTCGTTTGACAGCCTGTTCAGCAACTCCTATAAGTTCACCCAGAACTCCGACGTGGTCGGGCTGTACTGGCGGATCCAGGAGACGAAATTCAACCTGTCCGTCGGGTCGGGTCTGCAGTGGACGACGTTCACCAGCGATAACACCACCAAGGGCATTGACTTCGAGCGCGGCTATAGGAATCTTACGCCGACGGTCAACTTCAGTTATAATTTCTCGAGCACCCAGCATTTCCGGCTGAACTATCTGGGCCGCGTAGGTACCCCGTCCCCGTCGCAGCTGCAGCCCCTGACGACGACGACGGACGATGTCAATTTTACGGTGGGCAATCCCAACCTTAAGCCGCAATTCACGCAAAGCATCCGGATGCTGTATGCGTCCTTCGATCCCTCCACGCAGAAGGTGTTGTTTGCCACGGTGAATGCCAGCAAGATCTCCAATGATATCCAATCGGAGGTATACAGCACCAATAACGGGACGGGCGGTCAAACGAGCACTTATACCAACCTGAATGGAACCTATAGTCTCTCCGGCTATCTCAACTTTGGTTTTCCGCTGAGAGTGCCGAAGTCCAACATGAATTTCATCACGAATGTCAACTATTCCCAAAGCCAGACGCTGACGGCATCCGATGCAGGGGCCGCGGACTCCAATCTTTTCACCCACGTATATACCAAAAATACCAGCGTCGGGGAGACGATATCCTGGACGACGAATATCAAGAAGAACTTCGACATGAACATCAGCGCGGCGTCCACCTATACTATCCCCACACATAAGGAAATTACCCCTTACACCAGCACCAAGTCGGGGGCCAGCGCGATCAACAGCAACCTGAATTCCTTCAGCGAGGTAGTGTCGACGGAATTCACGGCGTATACGAACAACGGGTGGCTATTGGCGGCGAGCTTTGATTATACCTATACTTATACAGGTTCCAGTTCCTATAATATCAGCGCGCCCATCCTGACGCCCAGTATCGCCAAACAGCTTTTTAAGAAAAAGAATGGGGAGGTCCGGCTGACCGTCTTTGACGTGCTGAACCAAAATGCCTCTGCGACCAAGACGATCAGCACGTCGCAGATCGCCTATAGCCGCACGAATATGCTGACGCGTTATGCGATGCTGACCTTTACGTATAATCTGAATAATTTTCCGGGACAGCGGCGTGGGCCGGGGAATTTTCCCGGCGGCAGGTTCAGGCCCGGCGGTGGTGGACCTCCGGGTGGTGGCGGTAACTTCAGGGGAGGGCCGTTGCCGTAACAATGCGAACGCTGCGAGCGGCTGATGCGGCTGCGGCGTCTAATTATTTACCCTTACGAAGGTAATGAGCGTCGGTACTTCCTACCTGAGATTGTCCGTGCAGGATGATGGAGAGAAGAGTGCCAAGAAAACGGGAAGGATTCGAGGAAGGACGATAAATATCCTTGTAGATCCTGGTTTTCCGGACGTCGTATTGCATGTGGTCTTTCTTCATTGAATGTTACTTTTAAGGATTTTGGCTAAGCAGTAACGAACAATTTACGAATTTATTTTAAAAAATCCTGTTAAAATCCTCGTAGTTTTCCGATTGCGCGGTTACGGAAAGGATTGTACCTTACCCGAAATCCTTTCTATGAGAAACGCACTTCTCACCATGGCCCCGGTACTGCTCTCGGCCACACTCACGGCCCAGGGGGTTTTTTCCAACAAGACGCAAGTCGTACTGGAGAAGGTGATACAGGATTATCCCAACCACTTTTATAACATCAAAGGAGAGCTGATCAGCCAGGCGTTACAGACGAGCCGGTACAAGTCCACCTTGCAATTGCCCGGCGCTGCCTCCAGCACGGTGACGCTGACGTCGGCCGGCAATGATGGCTCAGGCTGGGTCTGCACGGTTCTTGAGACGCATAGTTTCGAGGAGGCGAAAGACCGGTTTTCGACGATCTACGGACAGCTGAGCAACAGCATTATCACGACAGCGGGCCAGAAGACCTTTATTTTAAGCGGTCAGTATGAAACGCCGGCCGAAGATAAAAAGGCCACCAGCATCGTCTTTTCTTTGCTGCCCGGCGTCGGGGACATGAAAAAATTGAAAGTCGAGCTGGCGCTCCGGGAGGAGGGCAGCGGCTGGAAGATCCTGCTCTGCGTGGAAGATAAAGACCCGGTAGAGGCCCAGGGTGCGCTCACATCGAATTAGCGCCTACACCATCAACGTAAAATCTCTCAACACTCCATCGATCTCTTCGAGCCGGAACGGCTTGGAAATGTATTTGTTCATCCCCGCCTCGAGACATTTTTCGCGGTCTCCTTTCATGGCGTCGGCCGTCAGGGCAATGATCGGCAGGCTGCGGTAAGGCTCGGGCATCTGGCGGATATGCCGGGTAGTAGTATAGCCATCCATCTCCGGCATGTTGACGTCCATAAAGATCATGACGGGTTCGCAATGGGGCAGTCTTTCGAGCGCCTCTTTTCCGTTGTTCACCTGGATCACTTCGAAACCCATGCGCCGCAGCACTTCGGAGATCAGTAACATATTGATCGGGTCGTCGTCGGCCACCATAATGCTGGTCGGCTCGGAGATCTTCTCCATAGGGTTAGCCGGCAGCGAGAGAAGGGCTCCTTCATTCTGCCCATTCATTTCAAAGAGCGACAACAGTACGGCATGCAGTTCATGCATCTTGACCGGCTTCGAAAGGAACTTGCCGATACCCGCTTTGACCGCTTCATGCTGATAAATATTCTTTTCAAGGGAAGACAGCATAAGAATGAACGGTTGGTTGTTGCCGGGGAAAGTTTTCTTTATTTCCTTGACGAGGGCGATGCCATCCATTCCGGGCATCTGGTAATCGGTAATAATGAGATTAAAGGGGTCTTTTTTCTGCCGGGCCTCTTTTACCTTAGCCAGGGCGATTGCGGCGGAAGAGGCCACTTCTGCCGGGATATGGAAGTGTGCGAAGATCTCTTCCACCAGGCGCAGGTTGCTGAGATTGTCATCGACGATCAATACCTTCTTCAGCATGGCCTTTTTCGGCAGCTGGACTTCCCGCTGTTCGTTGACGACTTCCAGCACAAGATGCAGGGTGAAAGTGCTGCCTTTGCCGGGTTCGCTTTCGACCGTCAGGTAACCGCCCATCAATTCGGCCAGGCTCTTGGAGATCGTGAGTCCCAGACCCGTCCCGCCGTATTTGCGGGTGGTGGAGGTATCGGCCTGGGTGAAGCTTTCGAATATTTTCTGCATCTTTTCTTTACGGATACCGATGCCGGTGTCTTTCACTTCGATAGCCAGGCGGATATAGGATTTGCCTTCGTTCTGATAAACATTATCGCTTTTCCGGATGGAGACGATGATCTCTCCGTCGCCGGTGAATTTGATGGCATTGCCCAGGAGGTTGACGACGATCTGGCGGATGCGGACAGGATCGCCCAGGAATTGCGAGGGGATGGCAGGGTCCAGGCTGTACAGCATTTCCAGCTTTTTTTCGAAGGCTTTGATCGTCAGCATGTCGATCGTTTCTTCGATCAGCTCGTCCAGCTTGAACGGGGTATGATCGATCAGCAGCTTTCCGGCCTCGATCTTAGAGAAGTCGAGGATATCGTTGATGATCTCGAGCAGGCCGTATGCCGACCGCTTGACATTCTGCAGGTAGTCGCGTTGCGCTTTTTGGAGTTCGGTGGTCAGCACGAGATCGGTGAACCCGATGATGCCGTTCATCGGCGTGCGGAGTTCGTGGCTCATGTTGGCCATAAATTCGCTCTTGGCATGGCTGGCAGATTCCGCCAGTTCCTTCGCCTGTACCAGCTGAACTTCGATCTGCTTACGTTCGATGGCGGCTGCCAGGGATGACGCATAGCTTCGGAGGATGGAGAATTCGGCCTCCGACCAGCGCCGTTCTTCCTTCTGTTCATCGAACCCGACGAACCCCCAGAAGGAGTCGTCATTGAGGAAAATGGGCAGGGCGATGGAAGACAGTACTGAAGTCTTGTCATAGATGCCGCGCAGCTGCGGGTCTTCTTCGGTACTCTTATAGCTGACGAAGGGATGCCTGTTTTGGAGGGGCTCGATGATCTTGATGATATTATCGAACGGGATGTTCTGTATGTTCGGGCTGGTGACGCGGTTATCCGACTGTTTTTCCGTCCACTCGTGGATCTCGGATGTCAGCCACCGGTTGTTTTCCTTGTCGAAATGGTTCTGGAATACGAATACCCGGCTGACGAGCGCTGTAGTGCCCACGACCTGGATAGATTCCGAGATAGCCTGGTTGAGGTCGGTGTTGATCAGCAGGGACTGAGTAGCCTGGGCGACCGCATGCAACAGGTGATCTTTCTTCTTCAGTTTCTCCTGTGCGATCTTCTGGTCTGTGATATTACGCGAGGTACAGATGAGCTTGACGAGCTGTTCTTCGTCCACGATAGGCTTGACAATACTTTCCAGCCAGATATAGGCGCCGTTCTTGTGAAGGATGCGGTACCGGACGATAATGCTTTCTTCCGGGATAGGAACCGTATGGTTCTCCGGCACGCGGCGTTTTTTGCGGGCGGTATGCTGGTGACCGGCTTTGTCCGTAAAGTCCGGCAAACTGTCTGCACGCAGGAATTTTTTCCTGTCGTCGGGGTGGACATATTGTTCGATCGACCTGCCGATGACTTCATCCACTTCGTAACCGAGAACGGTCGTTACGGAAGGGGAGAGATACCAGATGGTACCGTCGATGGCATGTACGCTGATGATATCTTCCGAGTTTTCCGCCAGCAGCCGGAATTTCTGTTCGCTGTTGAGAAGCGCGTTCTCTGCCTCTTTCTGGAAGGTGACGTCCTGGGCGATCCCGAATTCCATCTGTTCGTCCAGCATCTTGCCCTTAACGGACAGGTATCGCATCCATCCCTGTTTGGTAATGATCCGGCAGGAGAAAAAGCATTCGTAACCTGGTGTGTCCTTGTTCTGGATGGCTTTGGCCAGCTCTTCCGCCACCTGGTTGAAATCCTCCGGCACGACATACAGGTGAAGGAAATTTTCCAAAGGGATCTTATCCGGGTCTTCTTCGTCCATGGCCAGCAGGGCTTTGAATTCCTTGCTGAGGAACAGCTCGCTGCTGATAAAGTCCAGCTTCCATGAGCCCATCTTGGCATAGGTCATGGCGTAGGACAGCGTCCGGATCGCCTCTTCTTTGCTCTGTTCCATCTGGAGCTTTTCGGATACATTCGACCCGATGCCCTGGATTTCGGTGACCTGGCCGCCTTCTCCCAACAGGGCCAGAAATTCCCATTCCGTCCAGAGGAACTCCCTGCTGTGCCCGATAGGCTTGCGGATGACCAGGCGGGATACTTTTCCGGGGTTGTTCCAACAATCATTGGCGACATGCTGGCAGCGGGCGAGGTCTTTGGGGAAGATCGTCGTATAAAAAAGGACATGCTGGATCTCCTGTTCCGAATAGCCGAAAGTTTTCAGGAAGGCCGGATTGGCATAAGTATAATGCCCGGACCGGTTGATCCGGATCACATAGTTGGTCTGGGACTGCAGGATGGACGCCAAAAACTTCTTTTCGTTCAACAGCTCATTTCGTGCCTTTTGCAGTTCCTTATAGTTCTTTTCCCCCTTCTTAAAGGCCGGCTCCAGCACCAGGATGATCAGGCCGATGATGGCGGCGATCAGCGAAATAAACTTGCCGGTATCAATGGTGGACACCTCACCGCTCTTTTCCTCTACTATTTCCGAAAAGTGGGTATTGACATCGCTCAGTAAGGCATTGTACTTGTCCTCGTTCGAGAGGAGGTCGCGGAGGTAAAGCGGTTTGTTGACCGCCCGGGTGGCCGAATCCGATTGGGCCAGTTCGCGGGCAATGGCAGTGATCGACTCGAAATAAGGTTGGGCGGTAGAGAGTAACAGCTTGATCTGGAAGCTCTTTTGCGGGACGGGGGATGGGGTGGCGCTGGTCTGCTGCAGCAACTGCTGCTGGTTAGCCTCGAAGGCATCCGTCAGTTTTGCCAGGGTATCGCTGAAACCGCCCAGCCGGTTTTGTTCGGGGTGGTCAAGCAGGAGAATAGCCTCTTTTGCAATGCGCTGGCTGAGCGTTTGCTGGCGGCCTGAACGATTGATGGCTTCGAGCAACTCCTTGTTTTCCAGGGATTTTAAGTGGTTAAAATAATATCCGAAGAAATTGATCAGGAGCACCAATACGAACAAAACAACCGATATGCGGATTAGCTTTCGAAACGGGCTTTTCATTAGATAATAGTAAAGGGTCTTCCTATAGGAACGTAAAATCGGATCTTTAAGTTTCTGGAACGACAAAAAAACCAGGGTAAATACTTACGGACTGGAGGTCTAATGTGTTATATGTTGATTGTCAATAATTTATGACCTGCTCTTCCATGGAAATGGGTAGATCGCGCCACTCGTATTGCTGATTGCGGAGCTGGGGTTCGAATCCGGCCTCGCGGATCGCCTCCTGGATGCCCCGGGCGGTGAAGCGGTGGGGGGCGCCGGCCGCGCTCACGACGTTCTCTTCCAGCATGATACTGCCAAAATCATTGGCGCCGGCATGGAGGCAGAGCTGGGCCGTCTGTTTGCCGACTGTCAGCCAGCTGGCCTGGATATTCTTCACATTGGGCAGCATGATCCGGCTGATGGCGATCATCCGGATGTATTCCTCGGGGGTGGTCAGGTTGTGTACACCCCGGATGCGGGTCAGAAGGGTATCTACGTCCTGGAAGGTCCAGGGGATAAAGGCGAGAAATCCCTTGGCGGCGCCGGGTTTTTTGGCCTGCACTTCCCGGATACGGATCAGGTGCTCCATCCGTTCGGCCAGGGTCTCTACGTGGCCGAACATCATGGTGGCAGAGCTGGTGATGTTCAGCTGGTGCGCTTCGTACATGATATCCAGCCATTCCTGTGACCCGCATTTTCCCTTGCTGATGAGCCGGCGTACCCGGTCGACGAGGATCTCTGCGCCTGCGCCCGGCAGGGAATCCATGCCTGCGGCCTTTAGCTCAGTCAGTACTTCGCGGTGGCTCATCTTTTCCAGCTTGCTGATGTGGGCCACCTCGGGCGGCCCGAGGGTGGGGAGCTTCAGGGTCGGGTAGA
>PMUF01000065.1 GCA_003167015.1 Chitinophagaceae bacterium
GCGCCCGACGTCCGAGACGATGGTCGGGGAGTTCATGGCCAAGTGGATCCAGAGCTACCGCGACCTGCCGCTGCTGCTCAACCAGTGGGCCAACGTGGTGCGGTGGGAGATGCGGCCGCGGATGTTCCTGCGCACGACCGAGTTCCTGTGGCAGGAGGGGCATACGGCGCATGCCACCGAGCAGGAGGCTGTAGCAGAGACGCGGCAGATGCTGGATGTGTATGCCACGTTCGTGGAGCAATACATGGCATTGCCGGTCATCAGGGGGGTCAAAACGCCGAACGAGCGTTTTGCCGGGGCCGTTGACACCTATTGTATCGAGGCGTTGATGCAGGATGGCAAGGCCTTGCAGGCGGGGACATCGCATTTCCTGGGACAGAACTTTGCCAAAGCCTTCGAGGTTAAATACTCCGATAAGAACAATCAGCTGGAATATGTCTGGGCGACCAGCTGGGGGGTAAGTACCCGGTTGATCGGCGGCCTGGTGATGGCGCATGGCGATGACGAGGGATTGGTCCTCCCTCCCCGTATTGCCCCGTTGCAGGTGGTCATCGTCCCGATCTATAAGGGGGAGGAAAGAAAATCCGAGCTGGATGAAAAGGGCCGGGAACTGGCCGGACAGCTGAAGGCCGCCGGTATCAGCGTAAAGTTCGACGATAACGATAACAGCCGGCCGGGATTCAAATTTGCCGAATATGAGTTGAAGGGGGTGCCGGTACGGGTGGCAATGGGTCTGCGGGATCTGGACAATAACAGCGTCGAAGTCGCCCGCCGCGACAAAAAGGAAAAGACGAGCCGGCCCATGGAAGGTCTGGTAACTTATATCAGGGATCTGCTGGAAGATATCCAGCAGTATATGTTTCAAAAAGCCCTGGCATACAGGGATGAACATATAACCCGTGCGGATACCCTGCAGGAGTTTGAGCACCTGCTGGACACCAAGGGGGGCTTCATTCTGGCGCATTGGGACGGCACCACGGAGACCGAAGAGGCCATCAAGGACAAGACGAAGGCGACGATCCGGTGCATTCCGCTGGATGCGGTCGAAGAGGAAGGGAAATGCATTTTCAGCGGCAAGCCGAGCCATCAGCGGGTATTGTTTGCGAGAGCGTACTGACCATCCCATAACCTGGAAACAGAATATTTTCCCTACATTCCGGAACTTTTATTATTTTGAGGCAATGACAAGTTATCCCTTGAGCCTGACAGTGATATTGTCCCTGTCTACCTGGCAGGGAACGGTTGACTGGCTCGAAAGAAACATGCTGACCTGTCCTTCGAGGAAATGGCTTCATCTGGAATGCCCCGGCTGTGGTTTACAAAGAAGCGTCATTGCCCTTTTTAGGGGAGATTTACCGGCAAGCTTTCAACTGTACCCGGCTACCGTCCCTCTTTTTCTGTTGTTTGGGTTTGTCGCCCTGCACCTTAAATATGAATTCTCTCATGGGGCTGTGGTCATTAAGTATTTGCAGGGATTCGTAGCTATCATCATTTTAGTATTTTATATTTACAAAATCATCAACCATAAATTGATCGCTTAATGGAAAATCAACCCCCCTACCAGCAATCGTTCACTCCTCCGCCAGCCCAGGTAGCCCTGTCTAACAGCACTGCGGTGCTTGTATTAGGCATTATTTCTATAGTTGGCTGTTTATGTTATGGCATCGTCGGCCTTGTCTGCGGCATCATAGCGGTCGTCCTGTCCAATAAGGATCTCAAGGCTTACCGTTTGGATCCGGAGTCGTACACTTCCGGTTCCTACAGCAATCTTAAAGCAGGCAGAGTTTGCGCCATCGTAGGGTTATCCCTTTCAGCCGTTTATTTGATTATCGTGATCATTTATATTTCGGTGATTGGTACAGCCATCCTGACTCACCCGCAATTTTTGTTTAACCATACCTAGTAATGGTTTGCATAAGGCATAGTAATTTTAATTTTAGGGATTTCACTCTAAATTGATGCGCTATGGAAGAAAAAACTCCTGAATCCCTGCTGGACATGCACCTGGATTATGATGGAGGTAATCGCCTGCGGGAAACCGTCCGCTGGTCAAGGTTCCTGTCCATTTCCGGGATGATCTGCCTGGGATTATGCGCCCTTGTGCTGGTCATCGCGGGGCCGAAGATCATTGCTATTTGTGATGAATCTTACCCCGGCCTGGAAAATTTTATTGTCCCCATCCTTATCCTGTTTTTACTGCTGATGAGCGTGCTGGGCGTGTCGGTATTTATGCTATACCGGTTTTCCATCATGACCCGCAATGGCATAGAAAGACAGGACCAGGCGATGTTTAACCGGGGCCTGAAAGGATTGAAGGTCTATTTTCTGATCAGTGGGGTCCTGGCCATACTCGGCCTCCTTTTCAATATCCTGACATTAACCAGTTTGTTTTAACCCCTTCATCTGCCATGGAAAATCAATCCCAACCGGAAGTTGCCAATCAACTCGACAATTTTTTCAATCTTTCATTCGATACCGATGCGCGGCAGCAACTCAGGCAGATCGCCCTCTGGTCGAAGATCGTTTCGCTGAGCGCCTTCGCCGGCTACATCGTATCCCTGGTCGTAGCGATCTTCGGGCACAAGAATTATTCCCTGGAGGCCGAAGGGTTTAGCTTCGGCGGATATATCCGTTCGGGTAATTCCCTGGTCAGCGTCCTGATCACGGCGGTATTTGGCGGCATCATCAATTATTTCCTGTACCGGTTTGCTGTAGCCGTCGATGAGGGGATTCAAAGTTCCGATGCCCTGAAGGTCAACATGGGGTTCGACAGCCTGCGTATTTACTTCAAGATACTGGGTATCGTGCTCGTCGTTGCTTTTTGCATCGCGATCCTTGCCATTCTTATAGCCTTTATCATGGGGTTATCGGCGGCATCCAGGGGTTAAATGCTTACCTTGTGGAGTAATAATTATAATCCCGTAGCAAAGTCTGCAGAAAATCCAGGGAATCCTGGTTGTCCTCTATCTGCAGTTTGGATCTGATCCTGGCTGCGATCCGGATGGAGAGGTCATAATCACTCTTTTTACGCACCGAATTGATGATCCCCTTGAGGGTATTGATATCCTTGTCGCTCAGCTGCATCACCTGAGGATACCGGGGCTGGTAGTTATCAGTCAGTTCGGTGAATATGGTGTCTTCCCAGGACGTCCGGTTACGGGTGTCAATGAGCAGCGTACCGGCGACGACGTCCCCGATTCGTTGGGAATAGGGCGTGGCGATCAGGCAGGCCACTCCGCCGAATACAAAGATGGCGGTCCACCAGGGAAATTGTCCGCCGGCGATGATCAGAAAGATCCAGATCGGGAAATCGATCACCCGGAACAACCAGCGGATGATATATTGACTGACTGAAGGCTGGCCACCATCCGCGGAGATCACTTTTATATACAGGGCCTTTTTTCCAATGCTCTGTCCGTTGAGAAATACTTCGCATAGCAGGTGATAGAACATGGGCGGCAGACCGAGAAGGATTAATACCCAAGGCGGCAATTCCCATGACGGACCCTGGCCAATCCTCGTCAGCCGGCTGACTATGATGTAAAAGACCAGGATGATCAGCACGTCGAGGACCCATGCCAGAAATCGCCGCATGAACGGAGCCAGAAGAAAATCCACCTCGATGTTGAAGCCGGTATCTAATTTGACCTGGAGCATACGCGGGCCATATTGATTTTCGGGATTATATTTATTCGGGTTTACTCACTATATTTATTGTGCCTCTATTGTAACTGACCGTAAATATAATGCTAAATTATCCCAGTGAGAGAAGGTCTCTTTATTAAAAAAAATATTGATAAGTGGAAACAATATCAATATGAGCCTGCGGCCGATCCTGATGAAATGGCGGGCCAGTTTACCGACCTTGTCAACGATCTCGGCTATGCCAAGACATTCTATCCGCAAAGTAAAGTGACTCAGTACCTGAATGGGCTTGCCTCCCGGATTTACCTGGGCATTTACCGGAATAAGAAAGAAGAATCTTCCCGAATCGTCAGGTTCTGGAAGACAGAGCTGCCGCTGGTGGTGCGCCGGTATCATCGCGAGATCCTTTACTCCTTCATCATCTTTATCCTGTTTGCGTTGATGGCGGCCTTTTCGGCTGCTCATGACGAGACCTTTGTCCGTGGCGTACTGTCCGATCAGTATATAGACATGACGGAAGACAATATTGCGCGCGGGGATCCTTTCGGGGTCTATAAACAGGACGATCCGCTGAACATGTTCGTGTGGATTGCCATCCATAATATAAAGGTGGCTTTCATCATCTATTTAGGAGGTTTTCTTCTTTCAATCGGCACCGTCTGGTTCCTGTTCCAAAATGGGGTCATGCTGGGGGCTTTTCAGTATTATTTTTTTTCCCGGGGCCTGGGCTGGAAATCGATACTTGTCATCTGGATCCATGGGACACTGGAGATATCCTCCTTCATTATTGCCGGTGCGGCGGGTCTGGTGCTGGGCAACAGCATCCTGTTTGTCGGGACACACAAGCGGGGGTATGCTCTGCGGCGCGGTGCGAAAGACGGGCTTAAACTGATGGTTGGGCTGGTTCCGATATTCGCTGCGGCTGCCTTCCTGGAAGGGTTTGTCACCCGGTATTCGTCCATGCCCATCTGGCTGAGTCTGTTCATTCTGCTCAGCTCCCTGTCATTCATCATATGGTATTTCGTCATTTACCCGATCCGCCTGGAGAAAAAAATGAGATCCCTGCCTGTCAACCCCCAGATGCCTGCTTCCTATGCATGATGACTGCCGTAATAGAACTATACTGAACCGCGCAGGGATACTTTGCCTGGTAGCCTGCCTGTCGATGGTTTCTGTGACCGCACAGGTCGGCGATACGGTAAGACTTGACCAGGATACCAGCACCGTTCCTGCCAGTGGAGATAAAGAGGGCGCCGGTATCATCTCACAGGATACGGTTGCGCCGGTGTTTCGATCTATTCCCGACTCCGTTGCCGCCCGGTGGCGAAAGGACCCGGATTTCGCCTATGCCAACGATCCGGCCTACTGGCAGCAGGAGCACCAGGACGAGAGCCCGGGCCTGTTATCGCGATTACTCCGGTACTTCTTTTGGATCCTGCTGGGAGGCATCCTGCTGTATGCGATCATCAGGATCATTGCAGAGAACAATATGCGTCTTTTCTATCGTTCACCCGGGAAGAAAAGAGGCGGCGCCGTACAGGAAGAGCAGGCCGATGGGGTGGAGGAGGACCTGGATGGTCAGCTGCAGCATTTTCTGCAGATCCGGGATCATCGCCAGGCTGTGCGTTATCTCTATTTGAAATCGCTGCGCCTGCTGAGTGACCGGGGGTTGATCCGCCTGCACCAGGAATCGACCAACAGGGAATATCTTGCGCAGCTTGGCAGTAACCCGCATCGCGGTCCATTCAGCGACCTGACAATCGCTTACGAAAAAGTATGGTATGGGGAGTTCCCCCTGAATGATGGACAGTTCGGACGGCTACATCAATATTTTGAAGACTTTTATAAAACTGTCCGGTCATGAAGGCAAGGAGCTGGCTTATACCTGCATTAATCCTTATGCTGCCCCTGGCTTCCTGCCATTTCAGCCGGTCGAAGGCGCTGAACCGCCGCATTACGCTGTGGCGTAAGGATAAGATCCCCTATGGCGATCAGATAGCCTATGATGGCCTGTCGTATCTTTTCCCGAATGCGACGATTTCAGTCAACAAAAAGGCGCCATCTTACCTGCAGTCGGGGGATGGGAAGAAAGCCTATATCATTATTGTCCCCGAGATGGATCCCACACCGGCGGAAATCAATGCGATCCTAAACTTTGTGGGGGAAGGCAATCATGTCTTCATTTCCGCCAGGCGGTTCGGGGACTCCCTGATGCATACCCTCAGCCTTAAAGGAAGTTCTAAGTACAGCCTGGAGATGGAACCGGACGGCCTTCGACTGAGCATTTATCACACCATAACAGGAGACTC
>PMUF01000380.1 GCA_003167015.1 Chitinophagaceae bacterium
CAACGGCCAGATAACCGTGATTAATCAGCTGCTCATATGGGCCGGTGGAATTTGCCTCACAAATATGGAACAGTACAACGGTTATAGCGGCAACCCCGCGGAGCCCGTCCAGTATCGGGTAATGTGGTTTGGATTTTATAGAATTTGCGTCCATCATTTATTTTTGAACTTTTGCAATAATATGCAATTTTGCATATTATTGTAATAATAATATTAGTTACCGATTCCCACAAAGCCCCCGATTGTTTAATAATTTTCCCTCTCGTTGTAAGAACACGGCCTCTTTAAGGTACTAATTGACAAAATAACATCGACGTGACCGAAAATGAACAACTGGATATACTGGAAGAATGGCTAAAGCTTCATAAAGGGCTCATCTTTAAGGTCGTCCGGGCATATACACAAGAAGATCACGACGATCTTTTCCAGGAAATCATCATCCAGGTATGGCATTCCATTCCCGCATTCCGGCAGGAGGCTTCCGTTACCACCTGGCTGTACCGTATCGCACTTAACACTGCCATCAAATGGACCAAAAAGGAAAAAAAATATGCTGGTGCCGAAACACTCGACAATGTACAGCATCTCCTGCAGGAAAACAGGACGCCCATAGATGAACGACTGACCTGGCTTTACGGGGAAATATACAAGCTCGATGCAATCGATCGGTCTGTCACCCTTTTGCTGCTCGAAGGTTTCAGCTATAAAGAGATGTCCGCCATGCTGGGTATCAGCGAGTCAAATGTCGGCGTTAAAATCAATCGCATCAAAAAACAACTTATTGCTAAATCAAAAAATTATGATCACCATGGAGTTTGAAGAAATGAGAAAAATATGGGATGCACAAAACAACCAGCCCCTATATGTCATCGATGAAAAGGCGCTGCACAACCGCATTCAAGCGAAAATGAAAGGCGCACTCCACATTGCCAGTATCAACGAGTGGTTCTCCATCGTCGTTTATCTTGGAGCCGGCGGCCTGCTGCTTGTCCTCAATAGATTCAATCCCGGGACGAATATATTCATGTACGTCGAATCAGCCTGGATGTTTTCCACTGTTGTGTATGTGGTGGTAAGCCGGATCCGCAGGATAAAAGCCAGTCGCCGGTTTGACCGTTCCATCAATGGCGACCTCAATCATGCCATTTCCCTTGCCGGTTACCAGGTGCGCCTTTCCCGGATAATGTGCTGGAATGTATTGCCCATCGGAGCGATTATGATCTTTAGCGGTTGGGAAGCCGGAAAATTAATTAAGGTCAGCGCAGTAATGCTGGTTTCGCTTGTCCTTGCCTTTTATGTTGGCAGCATAGGGGATCGCGTAAACAAAAAAAGAAAACGTGAGCTGCAGGTATTAAAAGAAAAACTGGAAACCGGTAATTAAAAAGTTTAACCTCAATCATATATATGAACTACATACTTAGAAAAACAACCTGCCTCTTTTCTGTCATCCTTTTATACACATTCACTTCCGCGCAGGGCATTACCGGCGTCTGGAATGGCAGCCTGCATGTTCAACCGAAGGATATCCCGATTGTCTTTCATATTGCCAGGGATAGCAGCGGTAAATTAATAGCCACCTTTGACAGCCCCGGCCAAAACGCCTTCAACCTGCCCGTCAGCGAAGTCATTGCAAAAGAGGACAGCGTCATTTTAATGATAGCGATGCTAAACGGAAAGTATGCCGGCATCCTTGGTACGGATAAAAAAGCTATCGACGGCCTTTGGTTCCAGGGCGGCGCCTCTCTTCCATTGACGGTGACTAAGACCAGCGATACCGCGACGGTAAAGCAGCAGCTGCGGCCGCAGATGCCAAAGCCGCCATTCCCCTATCAGACAAGGGATGTTGAATACTGGAATGCTGATAAAAGCATTCAGTATGGCGCTACCCTTACCTACCCCTTCACAGATCCGGGCAGCCCTGATAAAAAAAGCTTTCCCGCCGTCATCCTTATTACCGGCAGCGGTCAGCAGGACAGGGACGAAACGCTTTTTGGGCATAAACCATTTGCGGTGATTGCCGATAACCTCACCAGGAAGGGCTTTTTAGTCCTGCGCGTGGACGATCGCGGCATGGGAAAAACCACAGGCGATTTCGGCCAGGCCACTAGCCTGGATTTCGCCAAGGATGTGGAGGCCGGGCTGGATTTTTTGGAAGCCCAGCCAGAAGTAAACAANNCGGCTTACTCGGCCATAGCGAAGGCGGCATGATAGCGCCCATCGTCGCCGATGAAAGAAAAGAAGTGAAGTTCCTGGTACTCCTTGCAGGTCCCGGGATCCCGAACAAAGACCTTTTGCAGCAGCAGTATGAAGCGATCGCCGTTTCAAATGGCCAGACCCTCGCGGTAGCCAGGGCAAACAGCGGGTTCCTGCGTATTGTCTTTGAAGAGATCAATAAAAATCAAGACACTGCTACCACTTTCAAGAATATCAGGACGAGGGTCGATGCCTGGGCCAAAACCCTGGATACGGCTACATTGGCAAAGATCAGAAGCAGGCTTACCGGCTCTGTAGACGACCAGATAAGGCAGAATATGGCTGCCATGACCACCAAATGGTTCCGCTACTTCATCAGCTTTGACCCCCAGCCCTATCTGCAGAAGCTGCATTGCAAGGTACTGGCCTTAAATGGCAGCAAAGACGTGCAGGTAATTGCCTCATCCAACCTGGCAGGTATCAGGGCTTCTTTACAAAAAAGCCACTCCCCGGAGTACGATGTGATCGAGCTGCCCGGGTTAAACCATCTTTTCCAAACCTGTATCAAGTGCAGCCCCTCCGAATACGGAGACCTGGAAGAAACCTTTTCACCAACGGCGCTTGAGATAATGGACGACTGGCTTTTGAAAAATGTCCCTACCTCCAACCCCCGCCCAACGCCTTGATCTATTTACCTGATGGCATAAATTCGAAAGGCGACTTTGCCGGCAGCAGGAAAACTACCTACGCCTATTGCAACAGTATGATTGAGCCAGGCATACGTAGGAGAGCCTGTTTCAAATGATACACTTGTTCTGAAATAATAGTCGGAAGGGGAAAGTTCACCTCCTTTACCGGAGCCTATCAAAGCCGCGGTTTTTGCACTCGCATAACTATATCCGGAGTATGTAAGGTATATAAGAGCACCATCAGCTGTTTCAATAGTGACACGACTGTCTACTTTAAAGGTTGTGGAATCAATGATAAGCCCCCAATCTCCGCTACCTTCTAATATTTTACCGTTTATTTTATCGCCTTTTACAAAGCCCTTCTTGAACGGGGAAATTAGCCGGGTTCCCTTCAATACAGGGCCAACTACCTGTGGTGGATTGAGATCGATCTCCAAACCAAATAAAAATTCAGATTTCAATTCCTGTGCAAATATCTCCTGATAAAAAAACAGGGAACAAATAAATACGGAGAAGATAAATTTTTTCATACTGTGTTTATCTTTTGGACGATTGGGCGATCCAAAACGGTCGGGATTTTTTTTGGCCAAATCAGCCCGCTATAAAGTCCACTAGACAGCCGGTTTCGGTTGATCCTGACTTCCGCGAATGAATTCCCTGTAGGTCATTCTCGCCGTAGGTTTGGGACAACCTTTGATGATATATTCGGCGATGATAAAATGAAACGTCTGGAAAAAAAGGGCGATCACGATAAAGCTGGTTCCCGCGAGCAATAGGAAAGGAATGACTTTTACAAAGACTATTTTCGAATGACTGGCATAGCGAAAAGCAGCAACGGTGAGGGCGGCCAGCGGGAAGCTTACCGACCAAAAGGACACTGAAAACTGGAACTTTAGCATGCAAAAAAAAATCTTCCTTCCAAACACAGCGGCCATGAATAGCGCACCATAAAAGAGAAAGGCGGCAATCATGTCTGCTCTGCCGCCGGTCATTATATCATAGATGGAATAGGTCATGGAGAAGGGGACTGAAAGTAAGAGCAGGGTTGGATACATCGGCGCAGCCAACTCGGCCTGAAACAGCAGACGTGTAAAGATAACCACGATCAATATAGCGGTAAACAGCAAGGCGGTGACAAAAAAGAATAAGCAAACCTCCCGGATATCCGGAGAAGTATAACGAAGTCCTGTAAGCGGCACGTCCAGGATACCCATGAGCGGCACAAGCCATACCGGCAGCGCATTTTGTGGATTCTGGGGATGACCAAACCACCGGCTGAGCACAATCCATGCAAAGACCGACATGGATACCGTTCCTATAACCCAGATGACAAAACCCAACTGCTCATCGTAGTTGAATAAAAACCCGGAGATGATCAACAGCGAAATAAAAAAGACCCCAAAGAGGTTGATAGCAATGGGATCGGCAAAGTCGTGTTTAACGATCTGCGGATAGTGCCACCACTTCAGCGCGTAAATAATGCTGACAATAACAAATATCGCCGTGGAGGTCATTCCAAGTACCCCTTTTAGCTGCAAGCCGATCCGCCATCCCGTCAATCCCCAGGCCGCTGAAAGACCGCTGAGGCTACTAACGGCCGCATAGAGGGTCAGCGGAAAGAACTCGAGAAAAGTTGGCTTCCTAACCGGTGCTTCGGCCATATTTTTGTTTTAGATCGTCTGACAAATATAAAGGCCCATATCCACAAATAAAAAAGCGACCGAAAACATTGGTTTTCAAGTCGCTAAACCTACTAATCATAGGATCAAAACTTATACCTGATAGAAATTTTAAAGCTTCTCCCGAGTATCGGACGCGCTAAAAAGTAAAATTGATTGGCTTCCTGACTTTGGATCTCGCCCTGGCGTGGATTACCTTCCGTAAGTCCTAAGGAATTGGTAAGATTATCGATATATCCAAAAATGGAGATTTCATTGGTAACTCTTACTTGCGCATCTATATCGACTTTCGTATAGGCGGGGAGAACCTGGGAGTTCGCAACATCTGTATAGCGTTTTCCTTCATATTCTATGGCAGATTGCAGGCGAAGACGGTTGCGAAAAAGATTGAATCCCGGAACAGCTCTGATAGAAGTATGCGGCACTCTGATCAGCTGATTACCATTGTAATTATTTTTTTCCGTTAGAGTACCTCCGGAAACAGCATCTACAACATATCCCTCATATACTCCATGCTGATATGTTGCTGTCGCTGAAACATCAAACCATTTCACCGGATAGATGCTGCCCTCGAGTTCAAGACCAAATGTCTTTGTATTGGCATTCGCGTTTTCTGAAGTGAATCCGTTTAAGGTGCTAACTTCATTTGTAAAACCAACGTTATTGTACTTTGTCCAGAACCCTGTACCATAAAAAGCGAATAGCGAGCGGGCGTATTTGTATCCGATTTCACCAAGCTCCATTGTTTGGGTAACAGCTGTTGCATTAACATTGGTATAGTAAGTGCCAAATCCGGGAATACGTGCTGCAGAAGTATATCTGCCGAACAGACCCATATCGCTTGACAGTTGATAATCTGCTCCCAATGTCCAGGTAGTGTAATCAAAATGATGGCTATAGCCTTGCCATAATCCGCTTCCGGTTTCTATTTGGGATGTCGCATAAGTACCTAAGTTCACAGTTGTCGATTGTTCTACAACGCCATTCGTTTCCGCATATTCCCAACGCACTCCGCCATCCAGACGAAAAGCATGTGTTACCTGCCATTCGTCACTGACATAAAGTGCATTAGTTGTCTGTTCCCCATTGGCATCCGCCCACTCATATCCATATTGGGAGACTCCATTACTGGAAAACGTATGTACTACATTTCCATTGCCATCCAAGCCTACGATATTCAACAATCTCGAATTATTTTGAACGTCCAGGTATACCTTTGAAGAATATCTGCTGAAGTTTTGATTGAAGTGAGCGTAATAGTATCCAAAGTTAAAATCGTGTTTGGAAGACCCTGTAAAAAAAACATGCGAAAGGTGAAGATCATTCATGACTTCCGTCTGGGGCATCGTAATGCCTCTTAATCCACCTTGAATAACAAGACCATTGCCGTTTTGATTGGCAGAGTTGAAGGCTGTGCCTGTGGTTGCATATTGGAACCCCAATTGCTGTGCACCCGGGGCTTGTGACAAGAGACTCGACTGAGCTTTATAAAACGAATCGGCCGTTAATAAATTTAACGCATACACCCCATTGCGTTGGGCTTGTGTATTATCGAAACGAAGCGAATTCTTTAATATCCAATCATTGGAAAGTTCCGTCTGAAATTTAATGGTTACCTGGCTTCTGTTTACGGACGTTCCAACCGTATTATCATAATGGTAAAGACTGCTGTCACCTTGAACCATGTTCATTCTTTCCGTTTCGGGGCCGGCAATGGCGCCGTAATGACCATTAAAACCCGGCACTGCCACTATTTTCCCTTTGCTGTTATAGGTCATAGGCAGATCCGTATAAAACACTACGTCATCATCCAATTGCTTATAGTCAATACTAAGAGATGATTTGTCCCAGCTCTTACCAAGGGTAGCTCTGATTTGGCCGCCATGATTACCGGTGTAACCAGGGTTACGCACCCCTGACTCTGTACGATAAAACCCCCCGGTAGCAAATTTCCAACCATCACCGACAGGCGCCCCTATCCAAAAATCTTCTCTGTTAAGCTGGTCGCCTCCCATGGTCAGCTTAAAAATACCCTCCGTCTTATCGCCAACGGCCCGGGGAATATAGTTTACTGCTCCTGCCGGCGCATTTGAATAAAAAACGGAAGATGGACCACCCCTTACAACTTCAATAGATTGAATGGTCTCGTCGAAACGAAATGCCTGGTCTGCATTCAGATAGCCTAAGGCCGGGTCATGTTGTACCGGAATGCCGTCTTCCAGCAACTGAATGGATCCGAAACCATCCACGGGAACACCCCTTGCCCTTACATTGCCACTCGCCTCACCTCCGGACGCTTCAACCCAGAAACCCGGTACTGATTTTAAAGACTCGGTAACACTTGTCGGCCCCTGTAAGCTCAGCGCATTGTAACCGATACTGGTAACTGAATAGCTTGTTTGAAGTTTGGTCCGGTTCAGCGCACCGGCACGCCCGGTAACGATAATTTCGTTTAAACCATTCTCTACCGCTTTCAATTTGATCAATAAAGATATGTCGGCATCGGTTTTTATATTATAGCCGGATAATGTTTGAGTTTGAAAACCCACATGTGAAACAATAAAGGAATAAGGACCTCCTGCTGGCAAATTGTGATAAGTGAAAATACCTAGTGAATCTGTTTGCGTATTAGTGGTTGTGCCGGTACCCTGGTTTTTGGCAGAAACAGAGGCGTAGGCAACCGGCTGTCCGTTCTCGTCATTTACCTGTCCCTTTATTTCATTTACGTTTTGCGCATTGGCAATCAACTGAATATGACAAAGGACTGCCGATAATAGAATAAAGAGAAGCTGTCGGATTTTGGTAATTGATCTGATCATAGAAGAAACTTAGTCTTGGTGATAAAGATTTTATTTCTTTATTATACGCATGACTTGCCCCATCCCCTTACTGTTAATATTAACTTAATAAGGGTTGTTCCCTATGACAAAACGATCACCTTGTTGATGTAAACTGAAATTATTGAGCAGCGCAATGCTTTTGAGTATATGGGCAAGCGAATCTTTTTTATCTATTTTTCCAATAAACGTCCGATTGCCTAGTTCTGCTTTATTATAGATGATTTTTGTATTATAAATAACCTGCAATTGGTCGAATACTACGTCAAAAGGGTAGTTGTCGAATACATAGCAATCATCTTTATCTTTTTCAAGATGTAATATCCGAGCTGATAGTGAATCGGTCTTCTTAAATATAAAAACATCTCCTGGAGCAAGGTAATATTCATTTTTATTGATCGAGGCAGAGGAATCAGCAATTTTTACCATTACCCTTCCTTCTTGTAAAATTACTTTGGTAGCATTATTAGCTTCGTAGGATTTTACCGTGAAACGAGTACCTAAAACAGTAATTATTACAGAATTACTACGTACGGAAAAGGGCTTGGCGATATCTTTGGCTATGTTAAAATCGGCTTCGCCATTTAATACTATATCTCTTTTTGCAGCATTAAAGTCTTCGGGATGAGACATCGTACTGTTAGGCGACAGTTCTACTGTGGAACCATCACTTAGCGTAAGCGTCATTTTTTGACGAGTATTATTGAAAATGTTTTTTGTTCTTGCAACAGTGGCGGAACTGATTGTACTTGTCTTTTGGTTTCTAAAAATATAAAACCAGGACAGGCCTATAACCAATAAAGCCGATGCCGCCACTGCCATCCATCTGAAATGAGGATAATGTACTTTACGAGGACTGGTATTTTTATTTATGCTATTCCATAATTTGCCGGATAGATCGGGCGATAAAACATGAGAGGGTTGAAAGTCCTCCCATTCCTTCGCTCCGATATATTCTTTCAGTTTAGCCGGGTTTTCATTGAGCCAGGCGTGCACGATAGCAGCATCCCGGGCGTCGCATTTGCCTTCGAAAAATTTTAGTATGAGATCTTCTGTTATCAAATTATATGCTTTTTTATTTGCTTCAGCGCCTTGTAAATATGCGCTTCTACCGTTTTGGAAGAAACAGACAAGGTTTCAGCAATTTCTCTGTATGACATACCTTGCTCGCGGCTCATCTCAAATACCTGCTTTCTTACAGGGGGCAAATCATTAACGGCTTCCGATATTCTCTTTTGTAATTCGGCCCCGCGCATTTTTTCATTTGTACTGTCAATCCCTTTTTCAATATTTATCACGTCAAGTCCAGCAGTTACCGCCTCTTTATTATTATACTTTCGCAAGAAATCAATAAGTATTGTAGTGGCCATCCTGAACAACTGTGTGGAAATAGTGTATTCTTCCTGCAAGGTTTGGCGGCATTGCCAAAGTTTAGTAAATGCCATCTGTACTACTTCCTCTGCTATATATTCTGATTTTGTTTTGTATAAAATGAAGAGATAAAGTTTTTGATGGTATTGATCAAATACTTTTCTGAAGCAAGATTCGTCGCCATCCTTTAATTCCTTAATGCTATGCAACTTTATTAAATTTAATCAAGTTGATATAAATATATAAAATTATTCTAATCTGCGGCGAATGTATATAAATAACGATCTATCAATTACAACATTAATGAAAAATAAGTATTTAATAATATTGGTGACATTCACACCACCTACTGCTTCTTCAAATCATCATTGGTAATAGCCTTCTTCTCATGCTGCTCCCTTTCCACCTTCAGCTTTCCGAAGGTAAAGCTCATGTAAATACGTAGACTAAGCGTATGGTTCAGATTCGTGGTTGATTGGGACAGTAAGGCCGACTTCACGTCAGTGGTGACCGATATTCCGCGGGAGAGAAAATTTTCTGCCCCGACGCCGATGGTCCCCCTCTTTTTCGGTAGTTCCCGCTTCAGGGTAAGACTATAATAAGGGAAGCCGGTTTGGTATCCCTGCAATAGGACCTGGCTGCCCCGGTAATAGCTGTATAAATAGAGCGACCATCCTTTTGAAAACGTATAGCCCCCCGACAGTCTGGCGCTGACAATCCAGCCCGCATGGCGACCGGCCACAGCACCCACGCCCGTCAACAGCCCATTATTTTCCAATTCGGTGTAATACAGGTCAGCGCCACCACTGAGCGACAGTTTTTGACCGACTTCAAGATTGGCAAAGACATTCAGACCGCCGGTGGATTCTTTTCCGATATTCGCATAGGTCCTCTCAATGGTATCTCCACCGCCAACGGGCAGACTCACGCTTTCAATTGCGTGCGTCGTATGCCGAAAAAAGCCGGAAAAGCCAATCGACATATCCTTGATCGTCGTATTATAGCTCAGCTCGACATTATCCGAATATTCTGGCCCCAGGGCCGGATTACCGGTCGCTACGCTCCCCGGATCGGAGGCGATCACATTCGGATTGAGGAACTGAATCGAAGGCCGTTGAATCCGCCTTGTAAAGGATAGTTTTATCAGCTTTCCGTTTTTCAGCCGCCAGCCTGTATTGACGGCAGGAACAAAGACACCATAGGACGGGATGTTTGGCAAAGTCACGCCCTGGTCCCGCAAACCGGCACTAATAGCTGCATACTCGTACCGGACACCGGCCCGGAAACTAAAAGGAGACCGGGTATTTAACGTATATTCCAGGTAACCGGCCGTCACATTTTGATGATAGGTGAAGCGATTGGTAAGTTCCGGGGAAGCCTCCACGGTGAAAGGATCGTTTCCGGCAGCCATTTCATAGTGGTAATTGCTGATCACCTGCCGGATGATATACTTGCCCCCAAACTCCAGCAGTTGATTGGAGTCCAACGGCGTCTGATAATCGGCCTGCAAGGTAATTTCCTGGTTGGAGCTTCCGTCATCATTCCCCAGCCGGCCGATCAACGAATCATCTGCCGGCGTCTGCTGCGCATTTTTGAATCCACTCGTGCCACCCGTCCGGCTAAAGAGGGTAAGGAAACTGAATTCCCGCCGTGACCGGGTAAAAGTATGGGTAAAATCAACCGTCGCGTCGACTGTCCCTGACTGTGTGGATAGTGCCACCTGATTCAAAAGCGTACTATCCGGGACAGACCCGTTGTAAAAATTACTAACCAGGTTATCCTGGTAGTTATGACTATTGAATTGGCTGTATCGCACGGAGGCATTTAAAAAGTTATTTTTGTCCATATCGTAGTCCCACCCCAAATTATAGTTGTCCGTGAGTTCATTTTTGTGAGTGGCCGCCTGCTGAACAATCGTCTCCGACCCTGCCGTCTGCACATTGCTATATGTCCCTGTAACGTTATAGGTCGCCCGTCCAAAACCCCCGATGGAAAATGCCATTTTCTTGTTATTATAGGCCCCATCTATGCCCAGGAAGGAAGCCCTGGTGCCGATGGCCATATCCGGATTCACAAGAATACCACGCAAACGGTCCTGTTTCAACACGATGTTGATGATGCCCGCCGATCCATCGGCATCATATTTAACGGATGGCGCGGTGATCACCTCGATCGACTTTATCTGATCGAGTGGAATTTGCTTCAACGCATCGGCCAGATTATTCGCCGTGATCGTCGAAGGTCTACCATTGATCAGCACTTTGATATTGGCACTGCCCCGCAGCGTCACATTGCCGTCAATATCCACGGAGAGCAGTGGCACCCGCCGCATGGCGTCGGTGGCGTCGCCACCGGTAAGCGACTTATCCCGCTCCACGTTATACACCGTTCGGTCCAGCTTTTCTTCAATCAAAGCCCGCTTGCCGTCAATAACCACTTCCTTTAGGATGGATATGGTGTCAAATACCAAGGGCGCCCGTTTCAGGGAATCTTTCGCGACCCCCGAAACCGTTTGTGCCGATCCGTATAGGACCAAAAGCATAAACAGGCAGCCCATAGTCATCCTTATCATAGCCATCTTTCGGAGCAAAATAGCAGAAAAGCCTGGGCCAAAACAGGCCACCGGATACTTCCACCTGAATATTTGACGGATCGGGAGGAATAATTGACAGAAGCAAAGGGGGTGATTCGGCCAAAATCGCCCTTTGCCGTATCTTACCCTGCGAATGGCAATGACGCTACATAGGAAACGGGAAATCCTGATTCATACGGCATTTTGGGCCGTCTACCTATCCTTTATCATCAATCATATCACAACCTACCAAACCGGTCCACAAATCCATTGGGGCCGGGTCCTGCTCGCCTCCGTGATCAGCACGTCGTATCTCATAGCGCTATCCTATCTGAATTACTTTTATTTAATACCAGTCTTCCTGCTGAGGAAGAAGATCGGCGCATTCATCATCTTTTTTGTGGCCTGCTTTGCCGCCCTGACCTTAATACGCTTCGGCGTCGAAACCCTCGCCTTTGGCAAATCCTGGGAAACGCAAAGCCCCGCCCGAACGCAGATCATCATTCAGTCAACCATCAGCGACCTGTTTATCGTCCTGTTTATCGGCCTCCTGCGGTTCGCCTCCGATTGGGTGGAGTTCGATACCCGCCACCGGCAATTGGAGACGGAAAAACTCAATGCCGAACTAAAGTTCCTGAAAGCCCAGGTGAACCCGCATTTCCTGTTCAATACATTAAACAATCTCTACTACCTTTCCACCATAAAATCCGATACAGCCCCGATGGTGATCTCGAAGCTGTCCGAAGTCATGCGGTATATGATCTATGACTCTAACCATGAAAAGATCGAGCTGAGCAAAGAGATCGAATACATGCAGCACTATATCGGGTTGGAGCGCCTGCGTCTCAGGGATGGGATACCCCTGGAATTCGAAGTGATTGGCAAGACTGATATGCTGATCTTTCCGCTGATCCTGATCACGTTCCTTGAAAACGCCTTCAAACACGGTATCACCAATGGCAGCGACCAATGCTGGATCAAAGCCCGGTTGGAAGTCAATAAAACCCACCTGGTATACACGATTGCCAATAGCAAGATCAAAACGGTATCCTATCCGGCGGACACAGAAGGCATCGGGCTGAAGAACGTGAAAAGAAGGCTTGACCTTAGCTACCCCGGAAAACACCAACTCCACATCGATGACCGGGAAGTTGCTTATTCCGTGACCTTAACCATCGAACGGCCATGAGCATCAGATGCCATATTATCGAGGACGAACCGATGGCCAGTAAACTCCTGCAGCTTTATGTCAGCAAACTGCCCGTCCTGGAACTCATCGCCGTTAGCGACAATCCCCTCCATGCCCTCGAATCCCTAAAAACCAATCCGGTCGACCTGCTGTTCCTCGACATTCGAATGCCGGAAATGACCGGTCTGTCACTTCTCGAAGTCTTGACAAACAGACCCCTGGCCATTCTTACCACCGCCTTTTCGGAATTCGCCCTTCAAAGCTATGAGCTGGATGTGGTCGACTACCTGAAAAAGCCCATCACCTTCGAACGCTTCATCAAAGCGGTTGGCAAAGCCGAACAACGATTACAACTAAGAGAGCCTACCAACGAAAAATCAGGCAGTGCCGATTATATCTTTGTCAAAGAAGGCACCCGATTTGTCAAGGTAAACATCAGTGACATTCTGTTTATCGAGGGCCTGAAGAACTACGTGGCCATCCACACGGCCGCACAGAAGATCGTCAGCCTGCAACGGCTAAAAACCCTCGAAGACCAGCTTCCGGCGGATAAGTTCATCCGGGTCCACAACTCCTATATTGTGGCAAAAGGCGCCATTTCCAGCGTAAAGGAGAACGAAATCCATATCGGAGCTGCGAAGATCCCCATCGGTGAAACCTATTTGAAAACATTCATGGACTTTATAAGCGGGCGTCATCTGCATTAACGTTTTTATTATTAACTTCAGACATAACTTTTGAAAAAATGAACAAGGCATCAATATTTATTTTAGGGCTTGTCACCTCATTCTGTTTGGGTTTTGTTTTCAAGACGATAATCGTCAAACAAAATAATTCCAACACGACAAACATGAAAAAGGTAACAGGAATCGGTGGCATCTTTTTTAAATGCAAAGACCCCAAAAAATTGAAGGAATGGTACAAAACACATTTAGGGTTTAACACAAACGATTATGGGGCAAATTTTGAGTGGCGACAAGATGGAGACTCAACAAAAAAAGGATCTACTAGTTGGAGCCCATTTGCTGTAACAACAAAGTATTTTGAGCCTTCGACAAAAGATTTTATGATAAACTATAGAGTGGAGAATTTAGAAGCGCTTGTAGAGCAACTAAAAAATGAAGGGGTAACAATTGTAGACAAAATTGAGGCTTCTGATTATGGTAAATTTGTTCATATTATTGACGTGGAAGGCAACAAGATTGAACTTTGGGAGCCTGGCGGGTAGGCTCATTCCAACGGATGAAAATAGAATCCGCCCCTCATTTACTCCGACCTCAGTGTCTTTACCGGATTGGGCAAAGGCGGGTTTGAATGGGCGATTTCTGAAGCATGCATGGCCGCTTTCAATCGTCGCCAAAGCCTCTGAGCCCTTTCCGCATCGGCTCGCTCGTCGGCTTTTCTGTCGGATTCCAAAAACGCAAGGACCATTTCCATGAAATGCCCCTCGTCGGGTTGTTCCCTCATCAACGCCTGTAGCTCCTTCAATTCTTCCGGAGCGATCTCTCCCGAGACCTGACGGCCAAACAATATCCATATCCGGTCTTCTTCCATAGATAAAGGTCGCGTTTAACGTCCCGTGCTTCTATTTCTGCCAAGCTAATGCCAAAAGTAAAATCAATTGTAAAACAATACGATAGGTCAAACCCAGAATGTCTACCGTCTGTTTTCGATACAGTCATTGTCCGGTAACTTTGAGGTAACCCTAAGGGCGCTTACCCTCACTTTTCCTCCAGTCAATCGAAACATATACCAACTGAAGGGATTATTGCGGATCTTAGCGAGATGAAGACAGAAAACAATTCTAATCTCATAGAAGAAGCAATAGGCTCCACGGATATTTATTTGGTGGATCAGATCATGAAAGGCAGGTATAAAGCCAACGATATCGTTCTGGATGCAGGTTGCGGATATGGCAGGAATCTGCATTGGTTCCTTCGGAATAATGTCGTCATTTACGGTATAGACCAGGACGTCAATGCTATTCATGATCTGCAGCGCCGTCACCCTGTGGTCGCAGCGCAGTTTCGTCAGTCGGCAGTAGAAAAGATGCCCTTTGAAAAGGGCCAATTTGACCATGTTATCAGCAGTGCGGTATTACATTTTGCAAAGGATACCGCACATTTCGGGCAGATGATCACGGAGATGGTGCGTGTTTTAAAACCCTCAGGTTCGCTATTCATTCGGATGACATCCGATATAGGCATTGAGGATAGCGTACAGCCGGTCGGAAATGGCGTCTATGATATACCTGACGGCTCCCGCCGGTTTCTGCTGACCAGAACTTTATTGGCTGATGTGATGCGAAAGAATGAGCTATCCTTTCTGGAGCCATTGAAAACAGTTAATGTGAATGATATCCGTTGTATGAGTACTTTGATGTTAGCGAGATGAATAAAGATTCTACTCCGACCTGATCGATTTCACCGGGTTGGCCAAAGCGGTCTTAAAACTTTGTAAGCCGATCGTAATCAAAGAAATGATAAGCAATATCAGGGGTGGTGCTATAAAAAGGAAGCCGTCCACAGGAATATGGAAAGCATAATTGCTGAGCCATAGGTGCACAAGGAAATAGATGACGGGCAATGCGATGGCTGATGCTATGGCAACCAGCACGACGAAGTCTTTGGAAAATAAAACCAGGATACTATACACAGAAGCTCCCAATACTTTCCGGATCCCGATTTCCTTGACACGTAGCCGGACCACAAAGCTGGACAATCCCAGTAACCCCAGGCAGGCCACGATGATGGTAAGGATGGTAAATAGGCTGAAGACTTTCCCGAACCGTTGATCGGACTGGTACTGGCGGTCAAAGAATTCATTCAGGAAAAAGTATTCAAACGGAGTGCCCCCAAAAATACTTTCATAGGAATCTTCGATGGCAGACATGCCATCGGATATATGGCCGGCATGAACATGTATCGAAAAATAGGTCCAGTTCGTACGGCTGGGATACAGGTAAATCATTGGATCATAGCCTTCCCGAAGCGATCGTTGATGATAGTCGCTTAACACGCCGATGATCTCGGCATGATTGTCGCCGATTTCCGTGAGAGTGACATACTGGTGAAGTGCGGCTTCATTATTCTTAAACCCCAGGCCTTTAACAACTTCTTCATTGACGATCACCTTGGTCTTATCATGCTGGTAATCGGACGACGTATCATGGAAGGTAAAATTCCTTCCGGCGGCCAGCTCCATCTGGTAGGTGCTGATGAAATGATCATCTACCTCAACGATATTGGTGACAAAATTATGCGTTTGGTCGTCGGTTGCCTTCCGGATGCTATTCCGAGCGACCACGGTCTTACCCGGAATTTCCGTAGACAGGGCGACATCGCTGATGGACGGCTGCCGGAGCACCTGCGCCTGGAAGGACCTGAGCTTATACTCGTAGGTCGTATCATAGTGCGGAGGTACCTTCACAACGAGCACCTCGTCCTTATTATAGCCCAAAGATTGGTTCCGCATAAAAGATAGTTGCCGGTAAACCGTCACCGTACCGGCGATCAGCAGCAGGGATAGCACAAACTGAAAAGAAACCAGCACCTTTCTCAGCAGAATACCTTTCCCGGATTGAAAGAATCTTCCTTTCAGTACCAGGACAGGCTTGTAGGCAGACAGGATAAAGGCGGGATAGGCTCCGACAAGTAAGGCGCCTGTCAGGAAGATCGTGACTAAGGACAGCCAAAACCCGGATGCATGCCAGAGCCCGGAGGAAGCAGAACCCGCGCTGATATCTTTGCCGATAAAGGCGCCGAAATAAGGGAAACAAATGTACACAATAGCCGCGGCCAGGATCAGCGCCAGCAGGTTGATCAGCACCGACTCAATGATGAACTGGCCGATCAATTGCCATCGCAAAGCGCCTACTACTTTTCTGAGCCCTACTTCCTTGGCGCGTTCCATGGACTTAGCCGTGGATAAATTGATATAATTGATCCAGGCGATCACGAGGATGAAGATCCCAATGACGGTCAGGAAGTAGACTTCCTTGTCACTCCCATTATCTTCCGGTCCTTTGAGGCCCTCGGACCTGAGATGGATGTCCACTAATGGCTGTAAATGGAAATAGGTCACGAAATTATAATCTTTCATGATTTTACCCAGGTGCGTATTGATGAAAGTCGGAAACCTCGCTTCCACCTTTTTAGGGTCCGTTCCGGGAGCCAGCATCACATAGTTATAAAATTCAGGCCATGTCCAACTATCTACCCGGTCGCTGCCCAGCGTACTGAACGAAATCAGCATATCGAATTTTATATGTGAGTTCTCCGGTACATCCTTAAAAACGCCGGTCACTTTCAAAGGCAAGTTCTGATTAAGAAGTAAGGTTTTACCCATCGGGTCTTCTTTTCCAAAATATTTTTCCGCCAATTTTTTAGAGATCACCGCTGTCCGGGCTCCTATTAGGGCTGTAGAAGGATCGCCCGACACGAATGGAAAGGAGAACATCGTCAAAAAGGAGGCATCCGCGAAATAGAGTTTCCCCGGATTAAAGATGACCGCATTACCTTTTGTATTAGTATAGGAAATATTGGAAGCGGCCATAAAGATGACAGGGCTCACCACCCGGGCATAATCGACGACCTCCGGGAACGCTGCTTTCATGGCAGGCCCTACCGCCGGATGATTGGTGGACATAGGCGGCAGGTTGGAAAAGCTGCCTCCGAAGGATATATTGACACGGTAAATATTCGCCAGGTTTTTATTGAAACCGTCATAGCTCGATTCGAAATGGACGTATTGAAAAATAAAAAAACAGGCCGCCAGGCCGATGGCCAGTCCAAAAATATTGACCAGCGTATATATTCTATTCTTGATCAGGTTCCTGTAAGCGATTGTAAAATAGCTCCTGAACATAGTTTAATATTTCTGCTTAAGGATCAAAGGAAATGCCATCCATACAGTCAATTGAAAATCAAACATATAGATTCTTTCGAACCATAACATTGTCCGGTTTTGGTACATCGGGTGTCCAGATATTAGTCAGGATGACTCGTCCGGCTAAAACTATACAGATGAATGAATAAATCCTGCAAAGGCTATACACAGCCTTTTTTTAAAGATAGTTCTTTGTTTTGTCGACCAGAAAGAAGAGGCGGGGGGTTGCTCTGTGGGGGGAGTTGTCCCGCCTCTTCAATACCAGTTGTCGGTTGTTTATTTATTCTTTTTTTTGGGTACTTTTTCCACCTTTTTTTTAATTCTCCCTCTTTTTGGTGAGCCTGGGAAGGGGTTAGATAATCACAACTGCCATGAGGTCTGATATCATTGTAAGCCGTTATACTCCTGACAATGCGATCATAAGTATCCTCAAAGCTTTCCTGGCTGCTGTAGAGGTTAAATTCCCCTTTGATAATTCCATTCATTCGCTCGGCCAGGGCATTTTCATAAGGATCGCCACGTTCTGTCATGCTGATCGCTATGTTTTGAGATCCCAGTAAGTCAACATACTCTTTACAGCAATACTGGCATCCCCGATCCGAATGATGAATCAATGCATGTCGTCCATAGCTGCGGTTAGCATAGGCCATTTGCAAAGCCTCCAAACAGCCCAGGGCAGACAAATCGCTGCGGAAGCCAAAGCCCACGATCTTGCGCGAATAAGCATCTGTAATCAAGCTTAGATAGCCCCATTGATTTATCATTCTGATATAGGTGATATCACTCACCCAAAGTTGTTCGGGACGCGTAATGACCAGCTCTCGGGTTAGGTTGGCATACTTACGCATCCAGTGTCGGGAATCGGTCGTAAAGACCTTTCTCTTGCGCTGCCTGATCAATAGTTTATGCTCCTGCAGCAAATCAAATAAATAATCCCGCCCTACCTCAATTTGATGGGAGAGGAGATCAGGCCTCAGCAGGGGCAACAGTTTACGCGTCCCTAACTTGGGTAAGGGTATTCTTATTTGGCGCACCAACTGTAAAATAATCTCATCTCTTACGCTATGATCCTGCTGACGCCACCCGTGATCATAGTATGCGTGGCGAGTCTTGCCAAACAGTCTGCACAGGACCTCCTTGCTGATATGAGGATAGTCCTGCTTCATTCTTATGACTGCCTGGCACCAGGTTTTTTTCGGATAGAAATTTTAAACTGTTCTTCGGCCACGTCAATCATGGTATTTAAAGCCTTTATTTTAAGTTCGGCTTCCTGTAGTTTTTTCAGCGCCTCCTCGAGTGCCTCTTTGCTCGGATCAGGATCGGGTTGCCGGTTTGACTCTTCTTTTGCCATAAGGGTCTTGTTGGATGCCTCAAGTTCCTCATTTTCCCGCTGAAAATCACGTAACCACTTCTTGATCGTAGGGGTCCAGGAGAGGTTATGGGCCAATTTGGCCTCGGCTACCGTCATCCGGCCCTCTTCCAGCGCCCGGACAATCGATCTGCGCTGCTGCAAACTCAGATGCCCTTGCTTCCTGGCATGATAGGCCTGGGAACCATATTCCCGCATCCAATCACATAAGGCACTTCGAGACATCCCATGTGCTTTTACCGCCTCACTTCGAGGCATGCCATTTTCAATCGCCAACACGATCTCCTTGATAAAACGTTTGTCATACCCGGCACCGCGTTTCCTGCGCCCCGGATCTTCATTTTTGTCGTAATTTGCTGACATACACTAGTTTTTAGTGTATAGTCTTTTCAGGACGCGTCATATCTTTTCAAAGCTGACTAACACATGAGAAAGATTTTATTTCTTTTACTGTTGCCGCTGCAAGGTCTTGCGCAGCGGAGCGCATTCCTTCCTTTTAAGAAATATCCGTTCCCGACCGAACTCGCCGCGGCTCCGGCGGGAGCGCGAATAGCCTGGGCGATGGATGAAGAGGGGCGGCGCAATGTATATGTTGCGGAAGGGCCTGCCTTTACGCCTCGCAAGCTGACCGATTTTTCGGAAGATGACGGGCAGGAGATCACCAGCCTTTCCATCTCTGCTGACGGGCGGTGGGTGGTGTTTGTGCGGGGCGGCGATCATGGCGCCAACTGGGAAAGCGGGTTGCCGGTCAATCCTGCGGCTGACACTCAACCTTTCAAAGTGCAGGTTGCGTGTATTCCTTTTGCGGGAGGGGCGGTGAAGTATTTGTCCGCAGGGGACCATCCGGTTATATCGCCCGACAGTAAGACTGTGGCGTTCATCAAGGCCGACCAGGTATGGGGAACGGCGCTGGATAGCGCGGCCGCAACGAATCTCTTTACGACCCGGGGCAGTGTCAGTTCGCTGCAATGGTCACCCGACGGCAAGCGGTTGTTGTTTGTGGCCAACCGGACGGATCATGCCATCATTGGGATCTATACTCCGGGCTCTTCCCCGATCAAATGGATAGCGCCCTCCTTTTACCGGGATGAAGTACCGCAGTGGAGTGGTGATGGGAGCAGGATTGTCTTCGTCCGGCGGCCGGGAGAGGGCGGGGCGCCCGATTCGATGCTGGTACGTCAGCCCGAGCCCTGGAGCATCTATATCGCGGATACGGCCGGCGGCAGGCCTGTGCTGCTGTGGAAGTCGTCGCTGACCTTACGCGGGTCTTTTCCGCCGACGGATGGCGGGGCGAATCTGCATTGGGCGGTGGGCAACAGGATCGTCTTCCTGACTTACGTGGATGGGTGGCCGCATTTGTATTCGCTGGATGCGGGAGTGGAAGCGGCTTCGGCGGCTCGTGGGACCGCGGCGGGCGCGGCTTCGGGCGGCGCGAAACCCTTGTTGCTGACGCCGGGGAATTTTATGTGCGAGCATATCAGGCTCAGCGCCGACAGGCGCTACCTTATCTTCAGTGCGAATGCGGGGGATGACCCTGGCGACATCGAGCGGCGGCATGTGGGGATGGTCAGTGTAGACAAGCCGGACATGGAGGTGATGACGCCGGGTAAAGGACTGGAATGGACGCCTGTGCTGACGGGGGACAGCAGGACGCTGGCCTTTATCAGCGCTACGCCGCAGCGGCCGCCTCTTCCTGCGGTGATGGGGCTGGCGGATAACCCCCGGAAGAACTTTACGGTGTTATGTGCCGACAGGATACCGGCGGATTTTCCCCAGGGGACATTGGTGACGCCCAGGGCGGTGACTTTCCGGGCGTCGGACGGGGTGATCGTGCATGCGGATTTGTTCGAGGCAGGGGTTGCGGGGGCTCCACCGGGCCCGGCCGCGAAAGGCGCGCGGAGACCGGCGATCGTGTATGTACATGGCGGGCCGCCGAGGCAGATGCTGTTGGGCTGGCATTATTCGGATTATTATTCCAATGCGTATGCAAGTAATCAATATTTGGCAAGCTTAGGCTTTGTGGTACTGGCAGTGAATTATCGGCTGGGCATCGGTTATGGATATGACTTTCATCAACCTGCCCATGCGGGACCGGCGGGGGCAGCAGAGTATAAAGATATCAAGGCGGCGGGGGAATGGCTTCGCCGGCAAAGTGATGTCGATACAGCCAGGATCGGTATCTATGGCGGTTCCTATGGCGGTTTCCTGACGGCGCTGGCGCTGGCCCGAGACTCCAAACTATTTGCCGCGGGCGTGGATTTTCACGGGGTTCATGACTGGCTCGCTCAATCTTCGCTGATGACTGCCTTCAAAGATAAATATGAAAAGGCCCCGGATTATGACAAGGCGCTGAAGACGGCGTGGCTTTCTTCACCGGTCTCCGCGATTGATACGTGGAAATCGCCGGTGCTGATCATCCAGGGAGATGACGACAGGAATGTGCGTTTCAACCAGAGCGTCGACCTGGTGAACCGGCTGGAGAAGAAAGGGGTGCCGATCGAAACGATGGTGATAGTGGATGATACGCATCACTGGATGAACTTTGCCAATTCGGTGACGGTGTATGCTGCGGCAGCGGATTTTTTTACGCGGCAGTTTATGAAGGGAGGTGGGAAATGAGTGCGGTCAGGTTCTTAAGATTTTTGGTGAACCACATGGGTAGTCTTTCCACAGCTAAGCTGTATGACAGCGTATTGTTTTTAATTTGTAACAGTAATAAATGTTCCGTTTGCGAAGAATCAATAATGGTAAGGTTATCAATTACTGGATAGTGGATGTCCAGCTTTTCGAGGTTACCATAAAAGTTGTCTTCTACCGTAAGCCGGGGAACAAAATGTCCCCCTTCTTTTACCCTGTTAATGACCCGTAGTTCGGAGGTGTCGGGATCAGTCAGGCCTAAGAAAATCATGCTGATGACATAACCCCTGGATTTAAACATTTCCGGAATATCCCAGGTAGAATCATTCGTAAAATGACCTTCGTAGACGAAGGTATCGTTTGCTTCCAGGGCTCGTTCTACAAGTTGGTCAAAGGTATCGCTGACATACTGGTAGGCTAGTTTTCTTGCTTCTTTATGGGCTTTTATTCCGGTATTCCACAACTCTTTCTGCTTTTGCATAAAAAGCTTATCTCCATCGAATATGGAATATTTGTTTTGAATATGTTCAGGGAGATAATTGAAGCCTAATGAAGATTTGCCCGCACCGTTTGCCCCGGTTATTATATATAATTCAGGCATGCAAAATAATTAGGCAAGATGGTACTTCTTTCTTATGTCAGCATTTTCAATGCCTGAAAGCTCCCGAAGCACAGTAAAGTCACTACCAGCGGATGAAATGGTGACCAATAATATTTTACCGTCGGGAAATTCCAGGTAACATTGGTTGCCGGGTAATTCTTTGGCGTTAATCATGAAAGGCATTCCTTTGCGCAGCTTATCAATGCGAAGCGTCTTAACCGCATTACTGCCAGTCTGCTCTAATTTTTGAACATCGGTCATAATAGGGTTATTTTTCATAAAGTTACTGAAAATTGGCTTGAAATTTTTGAAAATAATGCTGCTGGACCTGATAGGAAAAGTGTATAAAAGCATCTTGTCACAGAAGCCAAAAGATTAGAAAAGATCTAACGGAATTCTAAGGCGCTTTTAATTCGAAGTGGATATATTTGCCGGATAACCTACCTCATCTACACATGACAAAAATTACACCTGGATTCATCGCGGTCATCGCGAGCCTGCTGGCGTTCACCGCCTGCGTTCCTACCAGTAAATTCAATGCTTCTCAGATGGCGCTGTCATCGGCGAGATACGACAGTGCGCAGCTGGCTAATAAAGTGGCGAAGCTGCAAGCCGATCTGGCACAGGCCAACCAGCTGGCGGCCAATCAAAAACAGCAGATCGATTCGCTGAACAATGAAACCGCTTCGCTTCAGAGCGATATCAGCAGACTTAACCAGCAGGTCGCCGATCTGAAGGGCAAGAACAGTGATCTGCAGTCTGAGTCGGCGGCCCGGCAATCCCTGCTGAGCAAAAGCAAACAGGACCTGATCAACCAGCAGGCGCGGCTGGAGCATCTGCAGGCATTGATGGATGCACAGAAAAAGGCCATCGAGGCGATCAGGAAAAAAATGGCGGATGCCCTGGTCGGCTTCAACTCCAACGAGCTTTCGGTGTCTATCAAGAACGGAAAGGTATATGTGAGCCTGCAGGAAAACCTGCTGTTTCCTTCGGGCAGCGCCGTCGTGAATCCCAAAGGAAAGGATGCGTTGAGCAAGCTGGCGGATGTCCTGAACAAGAACCCGGATATCACGGTGGATATCGAAGGACATACGGATTCCATTCCCATTCACGGGAAATACCAGGATAACTGGGACCTGAGCCTGGCGCGGTCGGCATCGATCGTGCGAATCCTGACCAATGACTACAAGGTAGATCCTCAGCGCGTGATCGCCTCAGGACACAGCCAGTATGATCCGGTCCAGCCCAATAGCACGCCCGATGGCCGCGCCCTGAACCGCAGAACGGATATCATCTTATCGCCCAGGCTGGATGAGCTGTACAGGCTGCTGCAGACGCCGGATATGTAAAGGATATCAAAAGATAGAAACGGGGCCCGACCTGCGCTGAAGTGATCAGAACAGGCCGGGCCTCATGCTTTACGGCAGGGCCGGTCCCGGGAGGGGAGAATCGGGCCGTTCCGGCGCCAGCGGCTTCTTTGTATCGAGATAAGGCCGATGGTATTCCGCGAGGAAAAGTTGTTTGGAATCGTGGTAGCTGCTGACGGCGCCGACCTTGCTCAGGAGCCAGACGTAGCACCAGGCCAGATCCAGCTGGTAGCTCAGGAAGCCGCTGCGGGCGCTGGACGGAAAGAGGTGATGGTTGTTATGCCATTCGCCGGCGACATATCCGGGCCAGATCTGGTTGATGGAAAGGTCTTTCCAGTTGAAATCGGTCCCCTCCCTGCGTTTGTCCTTTCCTTTGCCGTGACCTTCAAAATTAAAGGTACGGACACCTACGGCCCAGAACCCTGCCGCCCCGAATAGCGCAAAGAACAAGCCGGGGCCACCCAGCAGGTAAAAAACAGTCCCCCAGAAGGCCCAGTTCAGCAACGATCCCACGATGGCCCTCGACGGGCTGGCAATAGAACCCCACTTCTTGTACTGCGCATAGCTGTTAGGCCTGACGGGGGTATGAGCCATCAGGCGGACCACCCGCGCATATTCTTCTTCCGTGAGGTGCTGTGAAATAGGCTGGTGGTTGACGTCCGCCAGGAAACAATATAAGAAACCAGCCGTAGCATTATAAGGATCTCCCGGTTCATCGGACTTGGCGTGATGGACATGATGGGAGATGACATAGATCTCTTCGGTGATCATATCCAGCGTCAGGTTGCGGGTGATGAAGGCCCAGAACTTGTTGCTGAATTTATAGGCGCCATGCGTGCAGTACCGGTGGAACCAGATGGTACCGTGCGTACCCATGATCACCATACTATACAGGAAGGCTGCCCCCAGCAGGTAAAAATTGAAATACTTAAAAAAGAAGATGAACAGGCAGGGCAGTAGCAGTGCCAGCTTCAACCAGCCGATAAATGGCACCCAGTTCTTTTTTGATCGGAAGACGTTAAGACGGAAAAAGAATTCTTTGAGGATCTGACGCGAAGTAGGCGTGACCAACTGGTCTTCCTTGTCCCTCCACCCGTAGGAGGGTTCTTCGAGTACGTTGTCCATCAGATTTGTGCTTTTCTTACTTTGGGGGGCGCTACTAATTGCGTCAGGCATTTGATACCTCATGTGTATTAAAGTGGATTCGAAACGATGATGGAATAGAGAATAACGGTGTTTTGAGGAATATCTTATGCGGACCTTCGCAAATTACGACAAGATTGTCTTTGTGGATGTCTTTGGTGACATGTTTAACAAAGATTTGTTGAAGCTGCCAAAATTATGAATCGAACTATCGAAAGGTATCTATCTTTACGAGGTTGGTTAGCGTGAGAAGCAAGATATTGTCTCTAATAATAGTTATAACCTCAACCATATGGATATGGGAAAATGGTTCGACAGGAAATTCGATTTCAACTTTGGCGCGGATGCATACGCTGCCATTTATCAGCGGCTGAAAAAGGCTCCGGATATCCTGCAGCAGCTAGTGCTTCATTTACCTGAGCCCATGCTGGTGCAGCAACCGCATTGCAAATGGTCTATCAAGGAACACGCGGGACATCTTTCGGTGCTGGAGCCGGTCTGGCGGGTACGGTGGCACGACATTCTCGAAAAGAAGCCTGTGCTGACGGCAGCCGATCTCAACAATGCGGCGACGAACGAAGCCGGATTCAACCGCTATTCTATTTCTTCGCTGGTAGAAAGGTTCCTGGATGAAAGAAGTCAATCCCTGGCTTTGCTGGATGGGGTGGACGTGCTGGATGAGAGCCTGACGAGCATGCATCCGCGCTTGCAGCAGCCCATGCGGGTGATCGATCTGGCGAGCTTTGTCGCGGACCATGATGAGCATCATCTGGGGGCGATCCAGGAAATCATCCGGGCGTTGCGGGAAGGGCCGAAGATGGTGTGAGGGGGCCGATGCGGGGAGACCCGAAGATGGTGTGAGGGGATGCAATTGGCTGCGAAGGCGTTGGGGGCTTGCGGGTTTTCAACTCGTCAGCACCTGGCGGCGGCTGATCTTCGTATCGTCGAGCTCAATGCCGAAGCCGGGTTTGGTCGGCAGCTGAAGGATGCCGTTGGTAGTCTGCAAGGGATCCTTTTGGAATTGCAATTTATACGGCATGTGATTAATGAGGTATTCTACCATCGGGCAGACGTCGGGCGACTGGCTGGCCACGACGTGCAGGGCCGCGTGGATGTTGTGGCCGTGGGGGTATACCTTGGCGCCATAGGCCGATGCGAGGCTGCATATTTTGACCAGCTCGCTGACACCGCCGCACCACTCAGGGTCTGCCTGTACGATCTCTATTGCCCCTGCCTGGAGAAATTCGAGGACTTCCCAACGGCTGTAGAAATGCTCGCCGGTAGCGAGGGGTATGGTGGTGTTGCGGCGGAGTTGAACGAAACTCTCCAGCCTATTGACAGGGAAGGCTTCTTCGATCCAATAGGGATTATATTTTTCAGCGGCTTTGCACCATTGTGTGGCGAAGGGAATGTCCCAGCTCTGATAGGCATCGAACATGATCTGCGCGTCCTCGCCCAGCGCATCCCGCACTTCTTCCACGATCTCTACATTCTTCCTGACACCGGCATAGCCGTCGCCGGGCCCGTAGGCCATGAACCATTTCTGGTTCACAAATCCCTGCTTGTACAGCTCTTTTGCGCGTGGAGCTATCCTGCCTTTTTCCACCGAAAAACTTAAACAACTGCCATAGGCGCCGACTTCCTTACGGGTGGCGCCCCCAAGCAACTCGTATACGGGGGTCTTCAGATATTTCCCGCGGATATCCCAGAGGGCGTTGTCCACGGCGGACATCGCCATCATATAATGCCCGGCGCGGGAATGCCGGTTGTTACGGTATAGCTGATCCCACAGCGCAGAGACATTCATCGCATCTTTGCCCAGCAGGAAAGTCCGCAGCTGCCGCAGGATCGGCGTGACCGTCTCGGGCTCCAGCATCCCGTAAAGTCCTTCGATGCCGCTTTTGGTCCTGATCCGGATGTAGGCCTGGGTAATATCGGTAGTGATGGGTTTGGCGTCCGGGCTGTCGTGATAGACGGGCGGACGGAGATCGTCGTAGATATGGATCGGCTGTGCCTGGTATTGTTTGTTGAGGCCCGGCTGGGTAGTATAGGGGCCCGTGACCTGAATGATCTCCACTTCACCGATGATGGTGTCGGTTGTAAAGGGTGTTTCGGTGAGCAACTGTCTGGCGGGGAAAGGCAGGAAGGCGAAGGCGGAGGCCCGGGCGGCAGAGGAGAGGAATTGGCGTCTGTTACTCATATGGCGTTTCGGCGTTATACTACAATATAAACAATTTTAGCCTACTCAGTTATTATGTAGCGAGGTTGTTTGGCAAAAAACGAAAAGGCCGCTGCCGGTTGCCCGGAACGGCCTTTTGTCTATCTGAAGGCGAGAGGACGCGCGAGGGCGCGGCCGATACCAGAAGCGGGAGCCCCGTGCGAGGGTTGCGCGCGATAGATTAATAAGGTGCGATCTACGAATGCGATCCCGATTCGAGTGACGGTCGGATTAATAAGGTGCGATCCACGTATATGTTTTGCCGTTGATGACCCAGACGACCTTATAGTAGTAAGTGCCGGTACCGGGGCAGCTGGTGGGATCACCATTGGAATCGAGGCCATAGGTCACGGTAGTGGTCACCGCGGGGCGGATGGTCTCCGTTTGTCCGCTGGTCAGCCTGTAATCACAGGATTGTGCGATGACCTTCGGCTGGGTGATCAGGGTCTCAAAGGAGTTGCCGTAGCGGTTGGTTCCCCAAACGGACACATCGGTATTCGTGCCGTCCGAGTGTGTGCCGGTGGTGGTGATGACGACGCCATCATTGTAGGTGAATACGCGTTGTTTGGATACGCTCCAGACACGGGTGGCGCTGTCGGCAAATTCGATGGAAACGCTGTCGGCGGTGATGGTGTGGGTGATGGAATCACGGGTGGCGAGGTCAACCAGCAGGCCGCCGGTCACATTGGTATAGATATAAGTCCCGTTAAACGTGATGGTCTTGCCATCTCTTACGCGGGTGATCTTCAGGTTCTGGAAGTCGACAGTGACGACAGCCCCGGTATCGCGCCACCGGACGCCGACGGGAATGGAGATCACAACTACACCGGTGCGGATGCGGTTACCCCAGCAATTATTGCCATTATAGGTAATGATCACTTGTCGCAGGCCATTGGCAGTGTCCATCGTGACGGTGCCGTCACAGATCGTGTAATCGATGTCGAGGCTGCCGCCGCTGGGGCCGCCGGTGGTCTGGATACCACTGGAATAACTGGTGGACGTGTTGCCGCTGACGGCTGACTGGGTATTCAGCGCATTATTGACGTCGTCGGCGGAGGCGTCGATTTCGTTGGATACCTGGGTCTCGTCATCGGTCTGCGTCTCTATCTGGGTGGGGGTGGTACCTGAGGTAGTGGAACTGCCGGCGCTATTGCTCTTGTTACAGGCAGCAAACAGTCCGGCGGCTGCGACTGTTACTGCCATGGCGAAGCGCCATGTTGTCTTTGTTTTCATAATAGTAATTTTTAACGATTAATTGATTCCATCCTGTGATGGCCGATGGAATGGGGAAGTTTAACCGGTGGACATATTATTTTTTCCTTTTATAGAACTTTGCCGTTTTGGGGCCGGCCGGTTAAACTTTTCCGGTTCGGGGGAGTCTGAAGCCGTTTTTGTCCGCGGTCGGCAGCCGGCATTTCCGGTACATAATATTTGCCGTTATTATTCGATAACTTGTCGGGGAATTCGTCCTACTGGATTAAAAATTGCTACCACACCATCATGGAATCGAAGCATCTGAATAGAACATTATCGACTGCGGGTCTATTGATTGCACTGGGGATTATTTACGGGGACATCGGCACTTCCCCGCTGTACACTTTTCAAACCATTCTGACGGAGGGGGGAGCGGCCAACCGATCGCTGGTATTGGGCGCGATTTCCTGTGTTTTTTGGACCCTGACCCTGCAGACCACCTTTAAATATGTGCTGATCACGTTGCAGGCTGATAACCATGGGGAAGGGGGCATATTCTCTTTATATGCGCTGGTGCGGCATTATAATAAGGCATTGTATATCGTAGCCATTATAGGCGCCGGCACGCTGCTGGCCGACGGGATCATCACGCCGCCGATCTCCATCACCTCGGCCATCGAGGGGCTGAATACGGTGCCGGGTCTGTCAAAGGATATCGTGCCGGGCAATACCCTGGTGGTGGAGATCGTCATGGTCGTGCTGATGCTGTTGTTCCTGTTCCAGCGGTTCGGTACGAAGGTGGTGGGGGGTGCTTTCGGCCCCATCATGTTCCTATGGTTTTTAATGATCGGCGGGCTCGGGCTGTGGCAGGTCGTTCAGTATCCTTCCGTGTTGAAGGCGTTGAGTCCCTGGTATGGCATCGAGCTGCTGACGCTGCACCCGCGGGGTTTCTGGCTGCTGGGGGCCATTTTTTTGTGTACGACCGGGGCGGAGGCTTTGTATTCGGACCTCGGTCATGTAGGCCGGAAGAATATCCGGATCAGCTGGATTTTCGTCAAGACGACGCTGGTATTGAACTACCTGGGCCAGGGGGCCTGGGTGCTGTTGCAGCATACCGATAATATCAACGGGGTCAACCCCTTCTTCGCCATTGTCCCTCAAGGGCTGCAGCTGGCGAGTGTGGCGATCGCCACGTCGGCCAGCATCATTGCCAGCCAGGCGCTGATCAGCGGCAGCTTTACCCTGATCAACGAGGCGATCAGCCTGGGCTTCTGGCCCAGGATCAACGTGAAATACCTGTCCAATATCAGGGGGCAGATCTATATCCCCAGTATCAATTGGATCCTTTTCGTCGGGTGTGCGTTGGTGCTGCTGTATTTCCGGACATCGGAGGCGATGACGGCTGCGTATGGGTTCTCGATCACGATCGCCATGCTGATGACGACCTTTCTGATGTTCTTTTTTCTCCGCCGGATCAAACATATGCCGTTCTGGATCGTTGGGGCGATCCTGACGGTGTTCGTGTGCGTGGAATTTAGCTTTTTTGTGGCCAATGCGGTGAAGCTGCTGAAGCGGTTATTTTTCCTGGTGTTCGAGATCGGGCTGATCTCGACGATGTATATCTGGTATACGGCGAGGAACATCACCCAACGATTTTTGAAGTTTGTGCCGCTGGCGAATTATATCCCGATGCTGGAAACGCTGAGCAAGGATGCTACCGTCCCCAAGTATTCGACGCACCTGATCTATTTTACCCGGTCGCCGAATTCGAAGATGATAGAAGAGCGGATCATGAATTCCATTTTCGACAATATAGAAAAGAAGGCGCAGCTGTACTGGTTCATTCATATCGAGCGGACGGACGACCCGTTCACGATCGAATATGGGGTGGAGGAGATCAGGGACGATAAGATCATCCGGGTGGATTTCCGGCTGGGGTTCAGGGTACAGCCGAAGATCGGGTTGATGTTGCGGAGGGTAGTGCAGGAGATGATCGCGAGCAAGGAGCTGGACATTGTGAGCCGGTACCCGATCTTCTCGCATATCCGACCGTCGGACTTCAAGTTCGTGATCATGAAACGCTTCCTTTCCTATGACAATGAATTTTCGGTGCGGGACGGGTTTTTACTGAATGCTTTCTTTACGATTGGCAACCTGGCGCAGTCGGAGAAGAACGCTTATGGACTGGACAGTAACCAGACGGTGGTCGAGTATGAGCCGTTGGTGGTGAACCCGATCTCGAATATCAAGATGAAGCGGGCTTTTTACAAGCGGGATACGGAGGAGGGGGCGTGAGGGGGCGCGGCCGATAGTAGAAGCGAAGCCCTGTGCGAGGGTGGCTGGCGTGCGGGTGAGGGGGCGGGATTAAAGGGACTATTCCTGGAACAAATTTCTATTGGTCATCAATATAAAAGCGAAAATAAGCGCCAATAAGATCAGCAAACCGATCAGTCCGATTCAGACCGCTCTCCAAACTGAATATATTTGCCCGCCTTGCGCGATATGCTCTTTAATGGCATTTCCCTGGAATCGTTGTACCAAATATTGTGCTATGCCGGTGTAAAGCAATGGGATGATATAATTCGGCAATTTTTGAACACCAGGAATAAAAAATACCACCCCAAAAATTACTACTGTCGCAATAATAGCAACAAACCAGGCATTTTTTACCTTGTTGGGTTGCCCGATATGCTTAAAGTTTTCAGCGGCCAGGTATCCCGCCACCAGGGGGCGGCCCAAAATTGTACCTACATAAATCGCCCTGTCTTTATAAAGTTTGTAATCGGGGAGAGGCGATATTAGATTTTCTTCCATATGGTTTTAATCATAAATGTAATCAAATTTTTTCGGCCGGGGGGGGGGTGGGCTTGAGGCCCGGGGCGGTCCAGCGCCTATTCCGCCCGCAAACTCTTGATAGGGTTGGCGATAGCTGCATTGATTGCCTTAACGCTGATGGTCAGCAGCGTGATCAGCAACACCAAAAGACCGGCCGCGAGGAAGTCCCAGATACGGACGGTCACCCTGTAGGCGAAATCCTGCAACCACCGGTGCATCAGCCACCCCGTAACCGGCGAAGCCACGATAAAGGAAATGACCACCAGCTGCAGGAAATCCCTGGACAAGAGATTGACGATACCGGCCATGGAAGCGCCCAGTACTTTCCGGACGGCGATCTCTTTGGTCCGTTGAAGGATGCTGTACGAGGCCAGCCCAAACAAGCCCATGCAGGAGATAAAGATGGCCAGAACGGTGAAATATAAAAAGAGCTTTCCGAATCTTTCTTCGCTACGATACTGCCGGTCAAAATGCTCGTCCAGGAAATAATACAGCAACGGCCTGTAGGGAACGATGCTCTTCCATTTGTTTTCAATGGCCGAGAGCGTAGCAGGCAAATGATCGGTCGATACTTTGACGGAGACAAGATAGCAGTAATCCGGCTCAATCCGCATGGACAGCGGTTTTATCTCCTCCTGGAGGGACCGGATATGGAAGTCCTTCATTACGCCGATGATCCTGCCCGTTCTCCCGACCTGGCTGAAACGCCTGCCCACGGCCTGTTGGGGTGTAGGATAACCGAACATTTTCGCCGCGGCCTCATTGATCACCATGGCCTGGGTGGTATCGGTCTGAAAATCCCTGGAGAAAGCCCGGCCGGCCACCATTTTTATCTTATACTGGTCGATATAATCCCAGTCCACAAAATAGGAGTCCATGTTGGCGACCTGCAGGTCACCCTTGTAGTTTTCTATCTGGCAATTGAGGATCAGCGTCTGTGTGCCCGGGACATCGGAGGCGAGGGAAGCTGAAACCACGCCCGGGACTTCCTTCAGCGACTGCCGGAAGGCCTTTAGATGCGGATCTCCCTCGGTGTTGATGATCATCAGCTGCTGTTTGTCAAAACCCAGGTCCTGGTCGCGCATATACTTCAATTGATTGTATACTACGATCGTGGCGATGATGAACGCGATGGACAGCGTGAATTGCACAAAAACCAGCCCTTTCCGGAGAACGTTGCCGCGGCTACCCGTTGTAAAGCGTCCTTTTAATACGATGGATGGCTTAAAGGAGGAAAGGACGAGGGCGGGATAAATACCTGCCAGCAAGCCAATGCCCAGGGATGCCGCAAAGAGCAGGACAACATAGGCGGGGTGTTCGAAAACGCCATGGCTGATGGTTTTTCCGGACAGCTGATTGAATTCCGGGATGAGGAGGCCGGCAAAAAGCAGGGATAAGCAAGCCGCGATCAGGCAGAGTATAATGGATTCCCCGGCAAACTGGCCGGCGAGCTGGGCCTGAAGCGCACCAATGACTTTCCTGATCCCCACTTCCTTTGCACGTTCTGCCGACCGGGCAGTGGACAGGTTGACAAAGTTGATACAGGCGATCAGCAAGATGATGGCAGCGACAAAAGAGAACAGGTAAACGTTTTTGTAGTTGCCGTTTTTGCTGCCGTCACGCGTAGAATACAGGTATACGGCTTTCAGGGGTTCCAACGACAGCGTCGAAGCCATCTGTTGGCTTCTCATGGCCTGGCCTTCCCTGTTCTCTATAAAGGCAGGGAATTTGTCCTCGAGCGTCCGGATATTTGTGTTCGGCTTTAGGAGGAGGTAGCATATGGGGTGGTAGTCGCTCCATTGCCAATCGTCTTCCAGGCCCTGGTTCAGATGTAGGGTCTCTGTGCTCATGGAGACAATGACGTCGCCGCTGACCCGGGAATTCTCCGGCAGGTCTTTCATGACCCCTGTGACCTTGACCGGCCAGCCCTTTTGAGCGAGTAGGATGGTCTGACCTATGGGATCGGTATTTCCGAAATATTTTTTTGCGGTAGTGGCAGAAAATACGGCGCTAAAAGGTTCTTTCAGGCAAGTGTTCGGATCCCCCTGCAACAGCGGGAAATCGAAGACTTTGAAAAAGTCCGGGTCTGCGAGCAGGGAATTTTCTTCCTGGTATTTGATATCACCTTTCCTGAAGAGAAAGCTTACCGTGGCCACGCGAACCGCGGATTCTATTTCAGGAAACACCGGTTTCATATTGGGGAGCACAGGCCAGGCGGGGCCATTCGCCTTAATGGTCTCTGTGGGGGTTTTGACGTTACAAACCAGGCGGTAGATGCGGCCGGCTTTGGAGTGAAAGCTGTCATAGCTGAATTCAAAGCGTACGTAGAGAAAGATAAGGAAACAGGCGGTCATGCCGACCGATAATCCCAGGATATTGATCAGGGAAAATGCGCGGCGTTTCCAAAGATTGCGCAATGCAGTCGTCAGGTAGTTCTTTAACATAAGCTGGATGGTATGTATTGAATGTAGAAAGAAGGAACGGCCCGGTCAAGCGGAAAATGACGAGTGGCCCTGATCAGGGATGGGGTGCGCATTAGCGGTTATCCAAAAGATTTATTATCTTACCAGCCATAATTATTGCCATGACCTACATCCTAAACCTGAGGCAAGCGGTACTGCTTGTTTTATCCTGTCTGTTCTTTATTCCATCGGGCTTCGGCCAATATAAGCTGACCGATGCCATACCTCCTGATCTGGCGGTACTGACGGGCGTCTTACCCAATGGGTTGCACTATTATATCCGGGAGAATCACAACATTCGAAATGTCCAGTTACGTCTCGTCGTCAATGCGGGATCTGTGCTGGAGGATGACGATCAGCTCGGGCTGGCGCATTTCATGGAGCACATGAACTTTAACGGGACCAAGCACTTTCCGAAAAATGAATTGGTGGACTATCTTCAATCCATCGGCGAGTCAATAGGCGCCGATCTCAATGCCAACACGGGGTATGATGCAACCAACTATATCCTCTGGATGCCGACCGGCGACGAAAAGAAGATCGAAAAAGGCCTTACCATCCTCTCGGACTGGTCGCACGATGCCTTACTGGATACAACGGAGATAGATAAGGAAAGGGGAGTGGTCCTCGAAGAATCCCGGCTGCATAAGACTGCCAGCGACCGGATGCGGCTTGTCTACATGCCTGTCATGCTAAACGGATCCAAATATTCCGGGCGGCTTCCCATCGGCAAGGACTCCATCATCGAGCATTTCAGCCCGGAGACGTTGCGCCGGTTTTATGAAACCTGGTACCGCCCCGACCTGGAGGCGGTCATCGTTGTCGGAGATATTGACGCCCGTGATATCGAAAAAAAGATCATCAAACATTTCCGCAGCTTTTCCAACCCGGTCAATGAAACGCCCCGCCCGGCAGTTATTCCGATCCCCCTACGGACCAATCCGGTTGGACTGGTGGTTACGGATAAGGAATTCCCGAATACGGTATTCGAACTGTACAATTATATCGAAAGCCGGCCGAAATACGTGACCTGGGGGGATTACCGGCAAAAGATAGTGGAACAGCTATTTAACCTCATGCTGGATGAACGACTGGCTGGGATCACCCAACAAACAAATGCGCCATTCCTGTCGGGTGACGCCTCCTTTGAGGATTTTTTTTCGGGTTATCGGACTTTTAGCTCCGTGTTGTCTATCGGTGACAAGCCTTTGCAGCCAGCCATCGATTCGCTGATGGTCGCTCTCGGCTCGATCCGGCAGTATGGATTTCTGGACGCCGAGCTGGAAAGGGCCCAAATCGCTTTGCTCAGAAAGGAGAGCAGCGCCTACCAGGAAAGCGACAAGACCCCCACCGCACAGTTTGTCGGTGACTATGTGAATAGCTACCTGACCGGTGCGCCGATCATTTCAGAGGTCGACCAGTATCAATTTCTTCGACAGGTGTTGCCAACCATCACCCGTGACGATATGGCTGCGTTGGAAAAAAGGCTGGACACCGGCCCGGGCAGCTTTGCCCTGGCCCTCTCTTCGGACAAGCCCGCAGGGGTATCGTCCGGAGACCAATTGATAGCGGATATCGCCGAGGCCCGGCAGCTGCCCATCACCGCACATGAGGAAAAAGAGATCGGTCACTCGCTGATGGATCATGTGCCTGAGGCGGAATCGATGTCGATTATCGAACAGAGTCAGGACGAACAATTGGGCACGACCAACCTGACCTTTAGTAATGGGATTACGATAACCCTGAAGCCGACCACTTTCAAGAACGACGATATCCGGATGGACGCCTGGCGATTTGGTGGATTTCATCATTACCCATTAGCCGACAAGTTCAATGCCATGAACGCGGCGCAGATCGTCAGGGCCATGGGCATTGAAGGTTTCACGAATACGGAACTGGACAAATTCCTCGCGGGTAAGACCGTTCACGTACAGCCCTATCTGAACGCCTATGAGGATGGCGTGGAAGGCAATTGCGGTGCTGCTGACCTGGAGACCTTTCTGCAGCTGGTGTATCTGTATCTCACTAAACCGGGCATCGATAAGGCGGCGTTCAATTCCTTTATCGACCGGCGGGAAAGTGCCGTTCAGAATTTGAAAGCAAATCCGACGGCCTGGTATGCCGACACCCTGGAAAAGATCGAGTACCGGAACAATCCCTGGAGCAACACTATCCCGACGCCTGCGGATTATGCAGGCATCGATTTACAGCGGTCGATGGACATTTATAAAAAGACCTTCAGCAACTGCTATGGTATGCACTTTACGTTCGTCGGAAGCTTTGACCCACAAACTATTTTGCCTTTGCTGGAAAAATACCTGGCCAATCTGCCGGCTGCCCAAATGGAAAATAGATATAAGGATGAGGGGATGCGGCCTGCGACGGGGGTTGTACAAACGTCGGTCAAAAAGGGGGTGGCCAGTCAGGGGCAGGTAACTATCGTCTTTACCGGAGAAGGCCCCTACATCAGAGAAGATATCCTGAAGCTCAATCTTTTGGTAGGGCTGCTCAATGTACAGATCTTCCAGCAGCTGCGCGAAGAAATGGGGGGCACCTACAATGCCAGCATGTCCGCCGTCTTTAATAAACGGCCTTATCAGCACTATGCTGTTACCGCACGGATACCCTGCGCTCCCGAAAATGCAGACCGGATGAGTGCCGCGCTGTTCGACATCATCAATTCGGTCCGCGAAAACGGAATAGATAAGGACCTGATGAACAACATGAAGCAAAATATGATGAATCATCATGCAGGGCAGATGAAGACCAACGAATACTGGCTTCAGAGCTTGAGCTCCAGCTGGATTGATGCGGAGGACCCTATATGGCTAAATGATTTCTATAAAATGGTACAGAATATTTCAGCGCGGGATTTAAAGGAGACGGCCAATAAATACCTGAATACTTCGAATTTTATAAAAGTCCAGTTGTTGCCGGAATAAAGTTGTAAAAAAAATCGGGTAGTTGACACTACCCGATTTACTATAAACCAACTACTCGAATAACAGAATAAATCAAAAATTTCCTCCGTTTACATCCCACCAAACCCGGGTCCCCCCGTTATCCGGTCCACCCATCGCAGATACGGCAGCAGTCACAGCCGCTGTATTCGTGGTATATTCATTCAGCGGGTAAGCCAGGCGTCGGATCTGGGTCTGTGTACTGATTAATCCTCCGCTGTTGTTATTGGCAACGGTAAAGAGGTGCGGGTAACCTGTCCTTCTGAATTCTGTCCAGGCCTCCTGCCCTTCGGGGAACATGGCGATCCATTTTTGCGTAATGATACGCTCCAGTGATTGTTCCTGCGTGGCGGCGGGATCCCAGGCAATGGTAATCGACTCAACCGCCGGGGAACTATTGGCTGAATTTTTAGGATCGGTATAAGCGAGCGGAGTGCTTGTATTGTCCGCAATATAGGCTGCTGCTGCACTGGAAACACCCCATTGAGTGAATGAAGTTTGAATGCCCTGCTCATAATCCGCCTGGGCGGTTCCGAAACCCGGCCAGCCCCGTAACGCAGCTTCGGCCTTGAGAAAATAAACCTCCGCGGCGGTCATCATGACCATTGGTGCTGTCGGAGCACCAGCGCCGCCTGTATTGACGTTTATAATCGAAAACCCTCCGTATCCGGGTTTGGCTGTTACCGCAGCTCCTACCCGGATGCCTGCATATAGCCTGCCGATAGTAGGATCTGTCGTCTGGGAATAGTATACCGGAAGGCGGGGGTCATTATAGCCGGACAGGATCGACTCTATAGAAGCGCCCATGGATATATCGGTCCAATTGGTTGCAATGAACCCGATCGGGTTATGATACCCCGAATTGGCGATACCGGCATCATCCGAAGGAGTGGTCATCAGGCCGCCGGCTGCGCCTAAGGCTTTTACAGCCTGTGCCTGTGCCGTGGTCGGATCGATTTTTACGATATGCATGGCCAGGCGAAGACGCAGGGAATTGGCAAATTTGACCCATTCCGTATAGTCTCCTCCAAATACCCAATCGTTGGCTCCAAGAGGCTCTGAACCCGGATTGGCGGCTATATATGCCTGTAAATTGCTGGTGGCGGTATCCAGCTCTGCGAAGAATTGGTTATAAATACTCTGTTGGGAATCATATGGAGTGGAGGTAAGGGATGTACCGGCCTTGCTATACGGAAGCGCACCCCATTTATCGGTTATCCTGTCCATTACTTCGACTTTCAGGATCAATGCAACAGCCCACAGGTCCGGGTTCGTAGTGGGTACGCCTTTTTGGGCCAGAAAGTTGACTGGGCCCACTGTCAGGGTATAGGCATCAATAAAAGCCTGCTGATTCCATCCGTCGATAAGGAAATAGCTCAGGTTATTGATATTACCTTTGAAAGGATCGGGGGACATCATATAGCCTGAGTAACAGTCCGCATTCAGATTTTGGTCCAGCTGATAATTGCCCTCTTCCCCGTAAATGGAGGCGAATATAGGCGGGAATAGCGGACTGATCTGCACAGCGCTGGCGAGAAGACCTGTATTATCCTGGTTAAAACTCTCGAATTTTTTCGTACAGCCCGACATAGCTGCAACGGACAGCAGGAAAGCTGCTGCCAGCAGGCGGTATTGATTTCGAAAATGCCTGATCGATTTATATTTTAGGTTCATTTTTTTGAATTTTTATGGTGAAAATTATAGACCAACACTCAAGCTGAGGCCAAAATTTCGGGTGGCAGGCTGGGTGAATGTATCCACACCGCTGAGGCCATTCCCTGTTGACATCGTCAGCTCAGGATCGTAAGGCGCTTTCTTTGAGAAATACAGCAGGTTTCTGGCAGTAAGGGAAAGCCGCAGACTCTTGATATAAGCGGTTTTAAATGGCAGGTTATAACCCAGCGTAGCTTCACGCAGACGAATGACTGTTGCGCTATAAATATATTCACCGGCTACGCCCGCACGGCCACCGATGATAGTATACCAGGTTTGAGCGTTTACATTGCTAACAGCTTCACCGCTGGAAAGAACGCCATTGATCTTTACACCTCCCTGTGCTCTCGCGTCACCGCTGGCCTTGGAAACACCGTAAGAGTCCAGCATACCCTGGGTCATGGACAAGACAGATCCCCCGAATTTTCCATCAATCAGAAAACTGAATATCAGCTTATTAAATGTAAAACTGTTATTCCACCCCAATTGGAATTTGGGATTTGGGTTCCCTATTTTCATAAACGCGCTGGAAACGGTTGGCGTAGTGGCAGACTGCATTTCGATCTGGCCCTTGCTATTGCGTACCAGGGTCTGCCCCCAGATATCTCCATAGGATCCGCCGGTGGATAGAACAGACTCATAATTATTGTTGGCGCTTGCTGTCAATATCAACGTATTGATACCATCCCTGGAATCCACGTCGATGATCTTATTGTTGTTGGAAGAACCATTGAAGGAGGTATTCCAGGTAAACCGCTTCATTTTAACGACATCGTAACCTACCATAAATTCAAGCCCCTTATTCTGGATATTTCCCGCATTTACATACCCCGTGGCAAAAGTAGTGCTGTAGGAAGGAGTCACTTGTATGAATTGGTTATGGGTATTGGTCTTATAAAGGGTGGCGCTGACGGTCAGCCTATCCTGGGCGAAGCGCAGATCAGCCCCCACTTCGGTGGATTTTGTTTGTTCCGGCTTAAGGGTCGGAAAAGGCGCGGTAGAGTTTAAGACTTCCCCTCCCGATATGCCAAAATGGGTAAGAGGTGCGGTCACATAGTTGGGCACCGTATTTCCTACTTCAGCATAGGATCCTCTTAATTTTGCATAGGTGATCACGTCGGGCAGGTGGACCAATTGGCTTAAAATAACGGACAAGCCCGCCGAAGGATAGAAGTAGGAGTCATTGGGCGTATATGACAGGTTGGAAGACCAGTCATTCCTTCCTGTCAGCGTAAGGTATGCCCAATTATCCCACGACAGGTTAAGATTGCCAAACACCGACTGTATTTGATTGTGGTTTGCAGGAAGCGCAAGCGCATTCGTAGAACCCGCTGCTACAACCAGGTTCTGTGGCACCATTAAGTTGGGGATGGCCAGACCCGGGGAGGTATAATTGCCGGCCACATTCGGACCGACGGTAGTGCCAGAGGTGATATTGTCCATGATACTGCTGCCCAGCAAACCGTCTACTTTAAATTTAGTAGTGTTGGGCACGGTAAAGTTCAACAGCAGATCCCCATATTTTTGGGTCTGAGTCGAGTTGGTCTGATAAAACTGACCGTTGGGCTGGGAGTTCACAGGGTTGGTGCCTGCATACAAATCCTGTTCAATCGCGTCCGCGGAGCGATCTTCATTGCCCCGGGCCTGAAGGCTCAGCCAGCTGGTGAAATCATATTTGACGCTGGCGTTGATCAATATACGATTGCGGTTGGTATTGAACGGATTGCGGTTCAGGATCCACCAGGGGTTTTGTTGTACGTCCTCGTTAAAAGGCCAGTTTTGCGTAGGAGCGCCATTGGTCCCATCGGGGCCTTCATAACTATTTTTATAGGGCGTGATATCCATTCCTCTCGGGAAAAGGTAAAGCCCGGTCAAAGGATTGAAATAAAGACCCAGGAACGGAGAGTTGTGAATTTTCTGTGTGATATAATTGACGTTGACATCCACGGTCAGCTTATTATCCAAATAGTGCCCGATCTCACGGAAATCAAAATTGTTGCGGGCCAGTGTATTGGTAGGTTCTACCCCTCTCGCAGCCGTATTGGCATAAGAAAAATAGGACTGGGATACGTCTGAACCACCGGATAAGTTAATGGAATTCGTAAAATTGTCCGCGTTTTGAAAGAATGCCTTCAGGTTGTCGGGAGCGCCGCCGGTTAATTGAGGTCCCCAGCTTTGAGTCTGTCCGGCGGCCGTTTGTCCGTACTCATTTTGGAATTTTGGCAGATAGGCCACATGATCCGTAGAGGCGGAAGAAGAAAAGTTGATGGCCGTGCGCCCTACCTTACCTTTTTTAGTGGTAATGACGATCACGCCATTGGCCGCCTGGCTACCGTATAAAGCGGCGGCGGAAGCACCTTTCAGTACGGTTATACTTTCAATATCATCCGGGTTCAGATTCGAGATCCCATCTCCCTGGTCCGCATTGGTAGATCCGCCATAGGTACTGTTGGGACCACCGGTCATGTTGGTGGTTGACGCGGAAATATTATTCCCGGTGTTGGATATCGGTACCCCGTCGATGACATACAAAGGTTGATTTCCTCCGGCAGCGGAACGATCACCTCTTAAGATCACTTTTGCGGAACCGCCAATACCGGAAGCGCTGGGAGATATGGTTGCTCCGGCCACTTTGCCATTCAGCGCGTCCATCATATTGTCCGTCTTTACCGCTGTCAGGTCTGCGTTACTGATCTGCTGGGTGGCGTAAGAGATGGATTTTTCTGATTTTTTTACCCCAAGGGCCGTGACTACGACAGAATTTAGTTCCCTGCTTTCAACGGACAGGAATGCAGTTACCGTAGAGCTGCCTTCTTGTACGATGACGTCTTTTGTGGTGTAACCGACAGAAGTGAATTCAAGGACAACCGTACCTTCGGGGACGGTAATGAAGAACTGACCATTTGCATCTGTGGTGACACCCCCTTTGGCGCTGCCTTTAATACTGACTGTTACGGAGGCGATGCCCGTGCTTTTCCCCTCTTCTTTGACCACACCCGTGAGCTTTCGGGTATGATCCTGGGCGTTTGCGCAATACGCAACTAGCAGGAATAAAAGACCAGTTAAAACTTTTCTCATAAGTTGTTTAAGTTTTGAATGTTAGAAATTAGTCGTTCGGACACAAGCAAAAGAATCCCATCACCCTTGTCAGGCATGTGGGAAGCTTTCCGCTGTGACATTTTAGTTACATGCAGTCAATACTGAAGTGGCAGAGAAGGGAAAAATGTAACGAGGAAAAATAACTTATTTTTAAAAAAACAAATTATCAGGGTTAACATTTAGTTATGCGCGGAACGCGGGACGCGTGGCGCGGTCATTCGGCCTTCAAACTTCTCGTCGGGTTCATCAGCGCGGCTTTGATCGCCTGAAAACTGATGGTGATGCCGGTGATCGCGATGGCGGCGACGGCTGCGGCGACGAAGACCAGCGGGCTGATGCTGATGCGGTAGGTATACTGCTGCAGCCAGTTTTGCAAGAAGTAGAAGGCGATGGGCGACGCAATCACACAGCTGATGATGACGAGCACGATAAAATCTTTGGTGAGCATGAGGAAAATTTCGGGCACGGAGGCGCCGAGCACCTTGCGGATACCGATCTCTTTGGTGCGTTGTTCTGCGACATAGGCGGCGAGGCCGAAGAGACCCAGGCAGGAAATGAAGACGGC
>PMUF01000293.1:0-4810 GCA_003167015.1 Chitinophagaceae bacterium
CGAGATCAAAAATGAACAACTTCAGCAGCGTGATAGCAAATAAGGTCAACGAAATGATCCGCAATGGCTTGAATTTATGGTGCATCCCCAGCCACATAAAGGCAAAGGAACACAATCCCCAGAGGATCGGCAGCCCGGTCTTGTCATAAATCCGTCCAAGATTCTCTATTGAATTTTGCCTGGAATAAAATATCATGTTCACCAGTAACTGGCCTTCCGCGCTGAGGAATATAACTACGATAGCAGCCACCCCCCAGGTAAAGATCGCTGGCTCCAGTTTCCAGTCATCGGACCTGTAAAGCCCGATCAGCCGGTAAATGATCGAAGCAACGACAGCCGCGCCAATCCAATGGGCTATAAAGTGCACCTCGTACCGCTGCGCCTCCAACAGATCTTCCTGCAAACTCCCCACGACCGTTACCACGGCCAGGTACAACAATATCCCCAGGCCCAGCAACAGCATATTCAGCAGCCTGAAATCGAATATTTTAATGCGCGGATTAAAGAAGGTGAACAACCTGATGAACAACCAGCAATAAAGCAACAGGTATAATGGCGTAATATCGATGGCCGGAAACCGATGATCGAATTGATATCCGATCTCAAGGATCCCGGTAAGAAATGACAAAGCGACCCCCGTGAAAAGTGATACCATCGCTATTTTTGAGGCTCCCTGCAACCTGAAAAGGGCATAACAACCTACAGAACAGAACAATCCCGTCAGACAGCCTTTATTGAATACAACCGGCATCAACTCCACAAGGGAATGCCCCGAATCAGTATACTTTGCAGTGCCTGATACGAGATAAATATGGATCCAGTCCATCACCAGGCTCACCAGCATGGCCGCCCAGATCAGTCGCGACGCCAGGCCGATCAGGCGCATTTTCGATTTCAGGAACAGCCAATACAACAGAACTGATTCGGATGCCCAGAATAAAGTGATATAATGGCCGTGCAACTGCAGCGGGGCGGTAAGGGATACAAAAGATAACGTGATGCCGATCAGCAAGTATAGTATATTATTATCCACGCGTTGTTTGCGGAACAGCAGCCAGGAGAGCACGATATGGAAGACACCCATGACAGCGCAAAAGACACCTTTATACCGGTCGAGTCCCAGTTGAGAAAGGAAATACAGCATGGCGCCGAAATACAGACAAGTATTCAACAGCAGGATAGCGAAATCTGAAGCGATGAACTTTTTGTTCTCCCGTATCGTGTGGGCGATATTGACAACAAAGAATAAGATATAAAATGCGCTGGCAAAGATCGCTCCCCCGGTATATACTGACTGCCTCGTATCATAAGGCAGTTGGATCAGCCAGGTGGCGAAAAGGATGGCTGTAAAACCGAATGCAAGTGCGTTCAGCAGACGCCAGGCTTTGTTATAAGCCATGACCAGCAATCCTGTATTCAGGATCAGCAGGTAGGTGAACAACACCTGGTAATTGCCGCTGCCGTTGCTCACCAGGAATGGAGTGACGAAGCCGCCCACCAGGGAGATGATGGCCAGATCCTGCCGGTCATACAATAAGGACAACAACACCGAGAACCCCGTTACGACTAACATGATCACGAAGGCAGTCGTCTGGTTGAAAAGTTGGTACTGATGATAGGCAAGGGCGATGGTGAAGTAGAAGATAGCCAGACCACCCCCTACGAGGACAGAGCTAAAGGCTTTATATTGGCTCCGGAGCCAATGCGCCAAACCTATCAGCAGCCCTCCGAAAAGCAGCCCGATGCCTACACGTCCTACTGGCCCGATCCAATCATTGTCGATGGCATATTTGACGAAGAATCCGATCGCCAGGACCAGGATCGCGATTCCTATCTTGCTGATCAGATTTTCACCGATGAATTTTTCCAGATCGGGATGGCTCTCGAAAAATCCCTTTGCAGGTTCCGCTTTCGCCGGTCCCTTACTCGCTGTCCCTATCATTGCCGCCCTCACCTTCTCAGCCTCTGTCGACGGTGATCCCGCAAGTTGCTCCCCATACGTGCGGGTCGGTTGAGGACGGAATGGCTCCGTCTCCTTCGGCGTTTCAGGCTTTGCCGGCGCTCCGGCTGGCGGCGGAATACTCACAGGGCGCGGGGCTGCCGTGACATCGGGTGTTGCGGGTTTCGCCGCCGCTGATTCGGTACTCGGAGCATCCGCTGGCCGGGGTCTCGATTTTAGTTCCTGCGAGAGGTGGGTTATGTCGGATTCAAGCCGGTCGAGTCTTCCCAGCAGGTTGCTGCGCAACCCGAGGATGAGTGCTATCACAATGATAAGGAGGATGATGAGAATGACTTCCATAGGCATATTGCAGTCCGGGTATAGGGACCGATAAAGATAATCGGCAAATCCCGAATCCGGAAGCGGCGTTGCCTTTATTTTAGCCTATATGCCCACCTCCAGGTATACCGGGCAGTGATCGCTCTGTTTCACATCCGGGTAGATAGCCGCCTTGAGCAGGCTGCCTTTCAGCGGATCAGTCACACTGATATAATCGATCCGCCATCCCTTATTCTCCTGCCGGACAGACGGGCGACGTTGACTCCACCATGTATAATGATGCGGATCGGGATTCAAATGGCGGAAGCCGTCAACCCATCCATTGGTCATGAATTGATCCATCCAGGCCCGCTCTTCCGGAAGAAAACCCGAATTCTTCTTATTGCCCTTCGGATCGTGAATGTCGATCTCGTTGTGTGCGATATTGTAATCGCCGCAGAGAATGAGCCGGGGATGTGTTGTCTTCAACTGTTTCAGGTAAGTATAGAATTCATCCAGCCATTGATATTTGAAACCCTGGCGTTCCTCACCCGACGTGCCGGACGGAAAATAGGCATTGATCAGGCGGATGCCTCCGAAGTCCAGCTGGATCACCCTCCCTTCATCGTCACTGACCTTGTGTCCCGTGCCATATTCGACATGGTCCGGTTTGATCTTCGTAAAGACTGCTACTCCGCTGTAACCCTTCTTCTGCGCGGAAAACCAATAGTCATGGTATCCCAGGTCGGTGATCAGGTGATAGGCAACATTGTCCCTATGTGCCTTCGTCTCCTGAATGCAGATGATATCGGCCGGATCAGTCGTCAGCCATTCGATCAACCCCTTTTTCATGGCTGCCCGGATGCCGTTAACATTATAGCTGATGATACGCAATGAAGACATATAACGTTATATTAGTGCCCGCAATATACACCGTATGGATAAACTAGACAGGATCATTCCCGCTAAAGACACCGTATTCTTAGACGGACCCAAGAGTCGTACCTATGAACTAGGTTTTGCCTGGAAAGTATTCAGGGAATTCATCAGGGGATTCCGGACCCTTCATTTCGTTGGCCCTTGTATCACCGTCTTCGGCTCGGCAAGGTTTAAAGAAGACCACCCTTATTATCAGTCCGCCCGGGAGATGGGCAGGCAGATTGCCCGGATGGGCTTTACCACCATGACCGGCGGCGGTCCGGGTACGATGGAAGCCGCCAACCGGGGCGCCTTCGAAGCAGGTGGCCGCTCTGTAGGCTGCAATATCAAACTGCCCTTCGAACAACAGCCGAATCCCTATGTACAGACGTCCATCACCTTCGAACATTTCTTTGTCCGGAAAGTCATGCTCGTAAAATATTCGTATGCTTTCGTGATCATGCCGGGCGGATTCGGCACCATGGATGAATTTTTCGAGACGCTGACCCTTGTGCAGACAAAGATCCTCGTCCAATTCCCTCTTGTGCTCTTCGGCGCCGACTATTACCGGCCTTTATTTGAATACATGGAACAGATGGCACAGCAGGGTACCATTTCAAAGGAAGACCTCTCACTCGTTCTGCTGACAGACAGCATGGCCGAGGCCACTCAACATGTCGATACCTTTATCAAAAAGAATTACCGTGAGGCGCCCCGTCACCGGAAATGGTGGCTGTTCGAAAAATATCAGCGGGTTAAAAATGTCCCTTAATGTTTCTTCGTCGTCGGAATCACTAATCCTAGGCTTAGGATCATCTCTTCCGTACCGAAAGCCTGATGTGCCGCACCCATGTAAACATTCAGGTTGTGATAGCGTGCATAGTCCAGCTTGTTGGAAAATTCGAGGTAGACATACCGGAAGAATGTAGCCCGTAAAGACGCCTCAGCCCCGGTATTCCATCCGCCGATTTGGAAACCCTGGTCATTCTTTTGACCAAAAAGCTCATTCTGCGTGTGCGGAATAAGAGGACCGACGCCAAACTTGCCCAGCAGATCGAGCTTGAAGTTTTCATTCCTGCTTTTTACAAAATGCCATTTCTTAGTGATGTTGAACAGGAGGAAGTTGGCTCCGTTGTTCAGGTAATAATAAAAGCCATTTTGTGGGTTGAAGGCGACCGTCGTGTCGACACTCCGGTTGTTGAGTGTTCCCTTTACCCTGACATCCTGGTTGGCGAAGATATATTTGGTATGATCGAAGTTGATCTCGAAACCCAGTCCCTTATCCTCGTCGAGCAGGAACCCCAGCCGGTAGTTGTATTGCGGGATCGATAGCGCCTCATGGAACAGCCCGTCGTTCCAACCGTCGTGATCGTGTGCTTTGACATGGACAAAGTTGTAGTCATTGCCCAGCGCGGATTGCGAGACGTGAATGGTGCTGGGAGTATAAAACTCTCCGTTATATCCCCAGGACGCATAAACTTCATAAATAAATTTTTTCTTCTTTTTGGGGGGAGTCTGCTGTTGTTGCTGTGCGAAGCCAAAGAAAGGTAAACATGCAGCCAGTGTTGCAGTTGCCAGGATCCGGTTACGGAAGATATTATCTAATAATTTCATAACAGTCTGATACGCTTTATT
>PMUF01000293.1:4829-16771 GCA_003167015.1 Chitinophagaceae bacterium
CCGCATAGTCCAGCACCTGGTCTTTTTCGATCTTCCCGACCCCGAAATATTTGCTTTCCGGATGTGCGAAATACCAGCCGCTGACAGAAGATGCGGGATACATGGCCAGCGACTCCGTCAATATGACGCCAATCTGCCTGGTCGCGTCAAGCATCGCAAACAGTTTTAGTTTTTCCGTATGGTCCGGACAGGCGGGATAACCCGGCGCCGGACGGATGCCCATATACTCTTCGTGGATCAGCTGTTCATTAGTGAGATGCTCTTCATGCACATATCCCCAATATTCCTTACGGACCCGCTCATGCAGCAACTCGGTGAAAGCCTCCGCTAAACGATCTGCTAAAGCCTGCAGCATGATCTTATTGTAGTCGTCATGTGCGGCTTCGAAACGTTTGAGATGCGGTTCGATTCCCTCCATGGTAACGACAAAAGCGCCGAGATGATCGCCCTTGCCCGTATCGGCAGGCGCAATAAAATCACTGAGAGAAATATTCGGCTGACCCGCTGCCTTCTTGATCTGCTGACGCAGAAACTCCAGTTGGACATCGCCGGTCCCCGCATCGTTGGAACCCACTTCCCCGCCAGCCGCCCCCGTCTTCACCACCACCGTATCCTTCCCGTCGGAATTCGCCGGCCAGAATCCGATCACGCCACGAGCCTTCAACCATTTCTCACGCACCAGTTGCGCCAGTAACGCTTTCGCATCATTATACAGCTTGGTAGCCTCCACGCCTACAACCTCATCTTTCAGGATCTGCGGGAACTTGCCATGCAACTCCCAGGCGATAAAAAAGGGACCCCAGTCAATAAATGGAGCGATTTCCGCCAAATCATATCCGTCGAATACTTTTGTTCCGGTAAACGTCGGTGCAACAGGTGCAAAGGAATCCCAGCCGATCTTCACCTTATTATTTTGCGCAGCTGCGAATGGCAAATATTGCTTGACTGTCTTTTTATTCGTGAAATCATCCTTCAGCTTCACATACTCTTTACGAACAGTCTCTAAAAAATCCGGCTTCTGTTCAGGACTCAGCAGCGATCCCACCACCGTTACACTCCGCGAGGCATCCAGCACATGTACCACGCCCTTCCCAAATTCGGGAGCGATCTTGACCGCCGTATGCATCCTCGATGTCGTCGCTCCTCCGATCAACAACGGGATCTCGAAATCCTGCCGCTTCATTTCCTTTGCCACATGCACCATCTCATCCAGCGACGGTGTAATGAGCCCGCTCAGGCCGATCACATCCACCTTCTCCCTTTTCGCCGTTTCCAGTATCTTATCTGTCGGGACCATGACGCCGAGGTCGATGATATCGTAACCGTTACAGCCCAATACCACTCCGACAATGTTCTTGCCGATATCATGCACATCTCCTTTCACCGTTGCCAGCAGGATCTTGGCTGCACCCGCGGACTCCGTTCCTACCGTACCCGCTGCGAGATGCGCCAGCCGGCGATCTTCCTTCTCCTGTTCGATATAAGGAGTGAGGACCGCCACGGATTTCTTCATCACCCGCGCACTTTTCACCACCTGCGGCAAGAACATCTTGCCGCTGCCGAACAGGTCTCCCACAACGTTCATCCCGGCCATCAGCGGGCCTTCGATGACATCCAGTGGCTTTGGATATTTTTGCCGCGCCTCTTCCGTGTCGGCATCGATGTAATCGGTAATGCCATTAACAAGAGCATGTTTCAGCCGCTCCTCCACCGGCCCCTGCCGCCACGCCTCATTCTTGACCTCCGCCTTGTCCTTGGCCTTGACCGTATCGGCAAAGGCCAGCAGTTTGTCCGTGGCATCCGGGCTCCTGTTCAACACCACGTCCTCGCATAACTGCTTCAGCTGCGGCTCGATCTCGTCATAAACCACCAATGCACCTGCATTGACGATCCCCATGTCCATTCCTGCTTTGATGGCATAATACAGGAACACGCTGTGCATCGCTTCCCGTACCGGTTCATTTCCGCGGAAGGAGAAGCTGATATTACTGACGCCACCACTGATGCGGGTCAGCGGCATCAGGCGTTTGACTTCCTTTATAGCCTCGATAAAATCGACCGCATAGTTGTTGTGCTCTTCGATGCCGGTGGCAATGGCGAAGATATTCAGATCGAAAATGATGTCTTCGGGATCATAACCCACCTTTTCGGTAAGGATCTTATAGGCCTTGTAGCTGATGTCTACTTTCCGCCGCATCGTATCTGCCTGACCGAGTTCATCGAAGGCCATGACGATGACAGCCGCCCCATAACTCTTGCAGATGATCGCCTGCTCGATGAACTTCGCTTCCCCTTCTTTCATCGAAATGGAGTTAACGATACATTTGCCCTGCACGCATTTCAGCCCGGCTTCGATGATGGAGAATTTCGACGAATCGATCATGATCGGGATCTTCGCAATATCCGGCTCCGCCTGCAGGAGGTTCAGGTAAGTCTGCATCGCCTTCTCTCCGTCCAGCAACGCATCATCCATGTTGACATCCAGGATCTGTGCGCCATTCTCTGCCTGTTGCCGGGCGACACTCAGTGCTTCCTCGTATTTATTTTCGCGAATGAGCCTGGCGAACTTCTTCGAACCCGTGACATTGGTACGCTCACCTATATTGACAAAATTGGTCTGAGGTCTTACCACCAGGGGCTCTAACCCAGAGAGACGCAGAAAAGGCTTTATCGTAGCAATGGCCATCTTATTTGAATCCTTTTATATAAAATATTTTCTCATGTTTGTTCACACCAATTCCTTTTCTATAACGGGCAGTGGTCTCGGTCCGATGACGGCGACATGCTGCGCAATATGGCGGATATGGTCGGGGGTAGTGCCGCAGCAGCCGCCTACAATATTAACCCAGCCGTTGGCTGCCCATTCTTCGATAAAGTGGGCGGTCTCTTCCGGCTGCTCGTCATATTCACCCATCGTATTCGGCAGACCGGCATTGGGATAGGCCGAGGTATAACAGGCAGCGATCTGGCTCAGTTCTTCGATATGCGACCGCATTTCGGCAGCCCCGAGGGCGCAGTTCAGCCCGATGCTCAATGGCCTGGCATGCATCACCGAGACATAGAAGGCTTCCAGCGTTTGACCGCTAAGTGTCCGTCCGCTGGCATCTGTAATCGTTCCGCTGATGAGGATCGGCAACTCCGGCTGATGGCTGTCCCGGAAATATTTTTTGATGGCATAAATGGCCGCCTTTGCATTCAGCGTGTCGAAGATGGTTTCGATCAGCAGCAGATCGACGCCGCCCTCTACTAAACCCTTTATCTGTTCGTAATAGGCCGTAGCTACCTCGTCGAAGCTGACCGCCCGAAATCCCGGGTTGTTCACATCGGGAGACAGCGAAAGGGTCTTATTCATCGGGCCGATAGCGCCGGCGACAAACCGGGGCTTGTCCGGGTTGCGTGCCGTATAATCCGTGGCCGCTTTTTTGGCCAGGGTAGCCGCTGCCACATTGATCTCAAAGGCCAGGGCTTCCATATGATAGTCAGCCATGCTGATTTGCTGGGCATTGAAGGTATTCGTCTCGATGATATCGGCGCCCGCTTCCAGGTATTCCCGGTGGATGCCTTCGATGATCGCCGGCTGGGTGAGGACCAGCAGGTCATTGTTGCCCTTCAGGTCGGAAGGCCAGTCTTTGAAACGTTCGCCACGATAATCCTTTTCTTCCAGCTTATGCCGCTGGATCATCGTCCCCATCGCTCCGTCGATGACCAGAATGCTTTCTTTCAGGCGCTCCTGGATAGTTTTGCGTATGTCCATACTAATATCCTCCTTTTTTTAGGAAAATCCGATCCGGAACGGCAAAACGCTTTTTTGGGTGAAAAATTTTCTGAACTACTGATAACGAGGGAAATAACCGATAGATGAAGGAAGGTGTTATTTCGGACGTTTATTAGTTCAGTTCATTCCGCCTCGAAGCGTCGGCTCCGGCCATACAGGGCTGAACAATAAACAAATCCGCCCGTACAGAGCACAAATATACGAAAAAAATCAGGATTGTGAACGTCATCTGCCTGACAACCAAACCTGATGCTAACTACCCCGCCCGGTAGCTTTCCACCGGCAGGCGATTGGTGATCGACCGTGCCAGCGTCATCTCGTCGGCATATTCCAACTCACCGCCAAAGGCTATCCCCCGGGCAATCGTAGTGACCCTCACCGGGATGTCCTGTAACCTCTTCTGGATGTAATAGATGGTAGTATCCCCCTGGATGGTAGGATTCAGGGCGAAGATCAGCTCCTGCGGCCGCTCTTTCCGTACGCGGCTGACCAGGGATTCGATATTCAGTTGATCGGGACCGACTCCGTCCAGCGGTGAAATGATCCCACCCAGCACGTGATAGGCGCCATTGTATTGTTGGGTACTTTCGATCGCGATCACCTCCCGGATGGTCTCCACGACGCAAATCAGCTCCTGCTTCCGGAAGGAATTGCTGCAGATGGAACAGATGTCCCCATCGGCTACATTATGACAACGCTGGCAGAATTTGATCTCCTGCCGCATCCGCACCAGCGCCTCGCTCAAACCCTGTGTACTGGCGGCGTCGGCACGCAGCAAGTGAAGCACCAGCCGCAGTGCTGTCTTTTTCCCTATCCCCGGCAACCGGGCAAATTCACTGACCGCACTTTCCAATAAGGCAGAAGAAAATTGCATGGCACAAATTTACGCCAGATCGAGCACATTGCCGCCCCGAAAGGGGCGAGCCTCTAAAAAGTATAATCCCAGTCATTATCCCAATTGGCCTTGACAGTGAACTTCTTACGGATGGTAATGATCTTTTCCGGCTGTCGGTGCTTTTTGAAGAACTGCCCGGCATCCCATTTTCCATTCCCATTGGTGTCAAACAAGATCCGCAGCTCATAATCACCCGGCTTGAACAGCACTTTGCGGATCTCTTTCTTGTTGCCGAATGGAAATGAATATTTCAGCGCATCCCCCTGGAACATCAGCAGGACAGGCTTCTTAGTCAGATCCAGGTTAAAGGCCCGGATGCGGACCTCACCGTAATCGATGTCCTTCTTCGTACGGAAGGTGACCGTATCATCCTTCAGGAGCTTCCTGGCGGCCGAATCCATGACAGACGTTTTGGGCAGGATCAGGTTGAATTTCGTATCCAAGGGCCAGGAATAATAAAGGTCGAAGTTCTTATTCAGGGTATCCCTGACCCATCGGTACTGCTTGAGACTGATGTCCTTGAAATTCTCATCCGTGAACCTGACCTGGGTGGAATCGAAGAGTTTCAGGCCCTGGGTAAAGGTCATCCGGAAAGTGTCCAGTGCATCGAAAACACTATTCGACACATTGACTGACAGCTGCAATCTTTTGTCCTTCTCTTTCTTGGGCTTCGGAGTGCTGCTTTTGTTAGACCCGCCGGACCCCGAATTGCTGTTCGAGTTGCTGCTTTTAGACTTGGTATCGGGTATTTCCGAATAGGCGTACATCGTGATGAAATGCCCGGAATTAACATTCACGGTGACCGGCGAGTCCGCAAAGGCGAACAGCTGGGATTTCGACAGGTATTTGTGCGAGCCGCCTTCATCCTTCATGGCATAGATCGCATAACGCCCCGGCTCCAGGTAGTTGAAAAAAAAGCGGCCATTCGTGTCGACCTTCGTGAGATAGCGGGGACGATCCTTGACGACTGCCGAATCATCGAACTTTCTATGCAGCACTACCACCATGCTGGAGTCGGCCTTACCGGTCTGCGCCAGGATAACCGTTCCCGCCACCTGCCCCGAGTCGATATGGTCACCAGTGGAAAAGACATAGGTGAAATTCCGAAGGACATTGCCTTCGTTCACGTCCTTGATACCCTTGTAAAAATTCAGCGAATAGGTCGTATTCGGTTGCAAGGTATCTTTCAGCTTCACGGTCAGCAACTGAAGATGGCCGTCCGCAAGGGGTTCTACCTTAGGCAGAGGATTAACGATCAGTTCCGTGCGGATATCTTTCGGATCGATGTATTCGTCGAATTTGAAGATGATCTTCTGGCCCGTCATCTTACCCCCGCCGAAATGTAGGGTGGCATTCGGGGGCGTGGCACTGAGCAATACGGGCGGGATCGTGTCTCTGGGACCCCCCGACGGCGGGACGATATTGGCACACCCCGAATGTGTAAAGGCGCCTATGATAAGCAGGGCAAAGAAAGAAAGGAATAAAAGACCTTTTTGGAATGTCATATTTTACAAACATAGTGGGTTTACCCCGCAAAAAAATGTTATTTCCGATGCCTCTTAGCCAGGGCTATCCCACCTCTTCTTGTTCTCCTTCGTCAATTTCATGCAGGGCGACGGCCAGATTATTGGTCTTGACAAAATTACACCAGTGACAATCCGGTTTGCCGCAGCCCGTATAAAACTCCCGGCGTTGGATCGAGTGCCAGGTACTGACGATTTGCTGGGTCACCGTGGTGATATCCTCCGGGGTGATCATGATCTTCACCTTCCGGTATTCCTTTTTCTTGTCAGGTTCCACGAAGTCGAATTCCGTGCTGGTCACTTTCCAGTCCTTTTGTTCATAACTATCTACCAGTATCTTATAAAAAACGGCCTGTCGCCAGTAATCGCCCCCGTCAGGGTCTTTGGCGTTGGGCGGAGATAGCTTGTCTTTTGCCTTATCCACGTCCCCCGTCTTATAATCGACAACATTAACCTCCTTGCCCTGGAATTCCAGCTTGTCAAGCTTGCCCTTCAGTGGCACTCCCCGGACCACGACATTACGGATATTCCTTTCCACCGCGACGATCCGGTTCCATACGTGCAGGTATTTGTCATAATAATGGCCCAGCACTTCCAGCCCATATTCCATCCGCCGGGCAAATGCCTCCCGGGTAAAGATCTCCCGGTGCCGGCGCATGTACCATTGAAAGTCGTTCAGCATCTCTTCTTTCGACGGGAAGGCCTCCGAAACGTGCTCTTTCATCTTCTCGAACAGCCGTTGCAAAGCAAAATGCACCGCACTCCCGAATTCTGTCGCTTCGTTCTTGGGCGACGGGATGCGGACGAGATTCCGGTAATAGAATTCCAGTGGACACTTGAGGTAATTATTGAGCGCGGTGACATTCATGACGAATTTTTCCAGCATCCGGCTGATAAAGTCCTCCTCGGCTGCCGCGATTTCGGGAGCGATGATGTCACTGAAAGGCAGCACGTCGAAGGCCGCTACGGCTTCTTCGGGGATCAGCACTTTTTCGACAGGCAGAGCATGCTGGTCGAGGATCTCAGCGATAAATACCGAAGGCTCCAGCTCCTTGCCATCATCGCGGAACCGGGAGTAAGAGATCGTCAGATGCCGCTCGACCCTTGTCAATGCTACATAGAACAGGCGCCGCAACTCTTCCTCCTCCGTGGCCGTGCCTTTTGCCGCCGCCGTCCCAAACATCGTATCCGGGTACTTATATCCACCCCCTGGCTTCCGTTTCTTCTCCCAGATCGAGGCATTGCAGCCGGCGAAGAACACATATTCGAATTCCAGCCCCTTGGACCCATGCGCCGTCAGTAAATTCACCGCCCTGTCGCTCCCCGACACCTGCACCAGCGGCAGCGTCAGCCCGTTGTCCTTCATCAGGTCGATCATCTGGACCAACGATTCCAGGCCGAGGTCCGGGTCACGTCTCGATTCCTCCCGCACGAATTCAAAGAGTGCCGTCACCACCTGCAACTGCCAGATCTTATCCGTACTGCCCATGATCGTCGCCAGAATGCCTGTGTCCCGGATACAGTTCTCGAATAAGGTCTGTAATGTCACATTGGGCACGTCCCCGATCAGCTTTTCCAGCGCCTTGCTCGCCTTTTTCATTCCTTCCGGCAGCCCGGTGTCAAACAGGTCCCGTGCGGGGCGGCCTGCCTTCTCGTACAGCAGGCGGCGCAGGGAAGTCCGCTGTTCACTGAACTGCCTGTCGGCCACCTCGACGGATAACTTCGCGATCTCGATCGGGGCGATCCCGAAGAAATCGAAATGCAGGATCTCAAACAACATTTCATCCCCACCATAAGGGGCGTCGTGTTCTGCCGCCAGATAGCGCAGCAGTAAAAGGATCTTTTGCGCCAACGGTACCCCCAACAGATCCAGGTTCCGCTTGCTGTAGACCGGTATATTCTTCAACCGAAGGAACCGCGCCAGTTCCTCTCCGTATTTGTTCTCTTTGTAAATGATCGCTACGCGTCCCGGCGCTACCCCATCCGCCAGCAGCTTTTCCACCTGCAGGGTGATATTCGTCATTTCCTGTCGGGGGCTCAGGTATTCCAGCAGCCGCGGGAGGTCATGGTGGCGACTGACCACCGGATGACTGGAGACCAGCTGCTTCGACAACCCGGGGATCTGGTTCACCAGCCGTTCGGCATTCCGCTCGATCAGCGTCCTGGAAATATCCAGTACCGGCTGGGTAGACCGGTAATTATTGGTCAGTACTACCGTCAGCAGGTCCTTTTCATAAGCATGGGCGAATTCCAGCATATTCTCCACATTGGCCCCCTGAAACCGGTAAATGCTCTGATCGTCATCTCCTACGACGAATACGTTGGGCTGGTCCCAATAGGCTATCAGGAGGCTGACCAACCGGTTCTGCGTGCCGCTGGTATCCTGGTATTCATCGACAAGGATGTACTGGTAACGCTCCTGGTATGTAGCCAGCAGGCCCTTGTTTTCCTGGAAGGCCCTGATGACCCAGTTAATCATGTCATCGAAGTCATAGCGGTTCCGGCGACGCATCAGCTCCTGGAAAGGTCCGAATTCACCCACCGCCGCCCTCAGCTTATTCATCCGCTCTCTTTCCTCCTCGATCTTATCAGTACGGACGTCCCCCTTTTTGAATTCTTTGGTGGCGCGTTTGGCAATATATTCATCCCGCAAGGGCAGATCGGCCAGGTATTGATCGATTTTCGAGTAGATAAATTCCGGTGTCCAGCCTTCCCGCTTCATGGTCGAGAACAGGTGCTGCAGGTTGCCCATCTCGAAATAGACGTCGCCGCGGTACCGTTTCAGGGGATGATTCTTTGGCCAGCCATCGATCAGGACTTTAAAAAGCTGGATCCTCTCCAGGTCGGAAATAGGGTCCAGGGCAGTCTTTTCGAATAAAGGCAGGTTTTCCTGGATGATGTCGTTGCAAAAGGAATGGAAGGTATGGATGTCCACCCTGTACGCATCCGGCCCTATAAATGACAATAACCGCCGCCGCATGGCAATAGCGCCCGCATCCGTATACGTAAGACAAAGGATGTTGTCCGGCGAAACATCCGTTTCCAGCAGGATCTTCCCGATGCGCGCCGCCAGGATCTGCGTCTTGCCCGTTCCCGGACCCGCAATCACCATCACCGGACCTTCCGTCGTATCGACAGCCAGCCGTTGTTGCCCGTTCAGCTTCTGGTATTCCTCCTGAAAGTGTTGCCGGAGCTTTTCCCGATTGATAGACATGGCTCAAAGGTAATACTCCTGCCAATCCTGGCACAAAGCTCCCGCTTCTAAGTTCGGACGCTCGCGCGTCCTCTCCCTCCCGCTAATCCGCCCGTCGTACTCCTGCACGCAAAGTATGCAAAATGCATACTTCCTGCCTCTGAACGCCGCCCCATCGCCCCCCAACCCGGGGCTAGGTATAATTCCTTATTGCCCAGCTAAGTAAGCCTTTTTCAAAAAAAAGGGGAAAAGAAATTGGAAATTGTCTTAATATGGGAATAAATTTGTCAATTCCACGTTAGAATTCTATCCTAAGTAAACGCAAACATGAAAAACCATTCTTCCTTTAAAGTCTTTATCGTTGAAGATGATGTCTGGTATGGCTCGATGCTCCAGCATTATCTCTCCCTAAATCCCGAGTACGAAGTCCAAAGATTTGAATCCCCGCGTGACTTTTTTGCTCAACTTCATGAAAATCCGGAAGTTGTAACACTTGACTACTCCCTTCCCGATTGCGACGGCGCTGAAGTGCTGAAGAAGATAAAGGAGCATAATCCTGACATCCGGGTCATTGTCATCTCCGGACAGGAGGATGTAGCAACGGCGATCAACCTGTTGAAGAATGGTGCATTCGACTATATCGTAAAGGACGATGACACTAAGGACCGGCTCTGGAACAGCATCCTCCACCTGCGCGAGATCAGCAACCTGAAGCAGGAAGTCGAGACGCTCAAGAGCCAGGTAGGAAGGAAGTATGATTTCTCCCAGATGATCCTGGGTAAGAGCGAGCAGATCGAAAAGGTCTTCTCGCTGATCGAAAAAGCCGCGAAGACCAACATCACCGTATCGGTCACCGGCGAGACAGGATCTGGTAAGGAAATGATTGCCAAGGCCATTCATTATAATTCTGAGCGGCACAAGATGCCCTTCGTGGCCGTCAACGTGGCCGCCATTCCCAAAGACCTGATCGAGAGCGAATTGTTTGGCCACGAAAAGGGCGCATTTACCGGCGCCGTTACTCGTCGGATCGGCAAGTTCGAAGAGGCCGACAAAGGCACCTTGTTCCTCGATGAGATCGGCGAACTGGATATCAACCTGCAGGCCAAACTACTACGGGTTCTGCAGGAGCGGGAGATCACCCGGATCGGCAGCACCGGCGTAACGAAGATAGACGTCCGCATCGTGGTGGCCACACACAAGAACTTACTCGAAGAAGTAAAGAACAAGAACTTTCGTGAAGACTTATACTACCGGTTGATCGGTCTGCCTATCTCCCTGCCGCCCCTGCGCGAAAGAGGTAATGATATCCTTATCCTTTCCAAGCATTTCATCGACGGGTTCTGTAAAGAGAACAAACTGGACAGGAAGAGCCTTTCTCCGGAGGCGCAGCAGAAGCTGTTGCAGTATCCCTTTCCCGGTAATGTACGAGAGTTGAAATCCGTCGTGGAACTGGCCGTGGTGATGGCGGATGAAGAAACCATCACGCCCGAGCATATTACGCTCAACACCTCCGCCAGCATTGCCGATCTCCTCAATAAAGAAATGACGCTGAAAGAATTTGAAATACAGATCCTGCAGCATTACCTGGATAAATATGAAAAAGATGTGCTGCTGGTAGCCAAAAAGCTGGATGTCGGTAAATCCACACTCTATCGCATGATCCAGAACGGTGAATTAAAAATGAAATAACGCCCAACCCTGAATGCCTCTAGACAACCACTTCTTTGAAGATATCCTGGATAAAGTTCCTGCGGAGATCATGGTCGCGGATGCCGAATACCGCTTCCTGTACGCCAATCCGGTTGCCGTGCCGGATTCGCATCTCAGGGAATGGATGATCGGGAAGACCAATGAAGAGTTTTGTCAATACTCGGGCCGGCCCACGGCTATGGCGAGAGCCAGGAGAATGGTCTTCGAAAAAGCCCGTCGTACCCGGAAGGCAGTGGAATGGTCGGAGTCCCTGCAGGACAATGAGGGGGTAGTACAACACTTCCTGCACAGGATATACCCCGTGTTCGATGCACAGGATAAATTCCAGCAGGTCATTATTTATGTGGTCCGGATCACCGAGACAAAGGAATTCGAGGAGAAGGTCAAGCTGCATGAAAAAAGATACCGGGACCTCTTCAACTATAGCCAGGCCCTGATCTGTACCCATGATCTCAACGGGAATTTTTTGGCTGTCAATCCGTCTATCTGCCGGGCGCTCAATTATACCGAAGGAGAAATGCTGGGACGCAACATCCGGGATATGATTCCGGAGAAGCACCGGCCCAGGTTCGAAGAGGAATATCTTAACGCCGTACGCAATAACAATAATACAGTGGTCAGCGGAGAGTTTTGCGTGTTGAGCAAGGAAGGGCAGGAAATTTACTTGTTGTATAAGAACTACCGGGTGGAAGAGCCCGATCTTGATCCGTACGTCATCGGCTTTGCGCAGGATATCACCGACAGGATCAAGATGGAAAAGGAATTGCGGTTGACCAAGCAGTTGACCGAAGAGGTGGCCCGGGCGAAAGAATCCTTTCTGGCGCACATGAGCCATGAGATCCGGAC
>PMUF01000428.1 GCA_003167015.1 Chitinophagaceae bacterium
TTTCAGATAATCCAGCTCATGCCTGATCCTTTCCTTTTCCAGCAACTCCAGCTTCTGTTGGGTGCGCATCCTGTCCGCCAACAGTTGACCCAGTGTCACCACCATGACCCACACGGAAATATTGACGAGAGAACGCACGTACAATGCTCCGATGTCAGGTCGGGGAACGGCATGAAAAACATACCGGTTCATCTCCAGGGCCAGCGTGGCCCGAAGCAGTGCTGAAACCCCGATGACCAGCAGGACCGCAGTCACAAAAAAAGTGTATCGTTTGCGGAAAAGAAAGGATGGAACGACAAAATAGCTGATGGTATAATAATCGGCCGTGACAAAGATCAGATAACAGAATTCTACCGTCATCGTTCTGGTGATCGCCACCGAATAGCTACGGAAAACAGCTACCCATAACAGGTAAATACCTGCCCAGAAGATAATGTGATACCAGACGACGCTCTTTTTCAATGGACCTGCTTTTTCCAAAGGTATCGACATTCCCGAAGCCGGGAATTATATTACACCATGCATATAAAATCCTTGACAAACGAAGGTTTCATCAAGGAAAGGCATTGGATGCTGTAAATAGTTTTGACTGCCATCGGGAAAGCAGGAGGTTCGCATCATGAAAAAAATCATCCACTGGCTATTCACGCCACCCGTAACCGGCCCTTCAAACATTCTTATCATTCGCCTGCTGGCCGGCGGCGTATTTTTCTGGGAAGGAATGCTAAAATTCGTCTACGTCAACCAGGGCGTTGGGCGATTTACAAAACTGGGCTTCCCCTTTCCTGTCACCACAGCGCATTTCGTTGCTTCCGCCGAGATCATCGGCGGCCTGCTTCTGCTGGCCGGTCTGTTGACAAGGGCCACCGCGCTTTATTTTGTCATCCAGATGATCGTTGCCGTACTCAGCACCAAGATCGCTCTCTATTACGGTACCAGCCCGCTGCCCGCGCCGCCCGCACTGCCGAAAACAGGCATCTGGGCCGTTCTGCATGAGATCCGTTCAGATTATGCACAAATCCTTACCTGCTTGTTTCTGCTGCTGGAAGGCCCGGGCCGGCGATCGCTCGACTTCATGCTGTCCGCCCGGCGGCGGCTATACACGATGAGCTAGCCCCTACAGTTCCGGCTCCAGCTCATAACCCGTCACAAAAAAGAGGAAATTTTGCAGTTGATGCAGATACCGGAGATTGGTCTGCCCGGCTACCGGCGTGCGAAGCCGCAACCCGTCCGCCGTAAATTCGAAGTCGATATGGCTGTTCCCAACGCTGAAAATCCAGTCCTCGCGCACAAAATTCCTGAACCCGCACTTTTCCAATATCCTGGGTGTCAGGAAAATAGGTTCAACTTCGTGGTAGTTGGCTTCCTTGACCACTTCGACAAACTGGCTGGCATAGGCCGTCCGTAAGGACCCCCTGACTGCAGTCGCCTCGCGGCTAACCTTTATCTGAGTATCGTAAATGAGGGAGTGGGCGAGAACTTGCTGCACCGTTATTACTTCACCATCTTGCGTCTGAACCTTGTTTCCGTATCGGAGCTCTTTAGCGTGTATCATAGAGTCTAATTTAACTGCTTGAAGTACATCGGATTAATAATGGTAATTCAAGGGAAATAGACTCCGTGGAGGATCAACTAAGAGTGCAAGATAATAGCCGGTCGTCACATTTGCAATACCCCCCCCGTCTTTTGTTATCCACACCCGCCCCAACCCCTTAAGCCTCAACCGGATCCCGCTCATCCGCCGCCCCGCTCACCCCTTAACTTTTCAGTCCTTTCAAATACGCAATACTCTCCGGCACCTGTACCTCCGGGTCATTGCTCTCATCCTCGATGAAATAATGCTTGATCCCTAATGTCGCAGCCTCGATCAATATAGGCGGAAGATCGATCTGCCCCTGCCCCAGCGGAACGGAATTTTCAGCCCCGGTCAGCCCCGTCAGGTTCTTAGGTGTGTCCTTCCGGAAATCTTTCAGATGCATCAGCTTCCACCGACGCCCATATTGTTTCAGCAACGCCAGTGGATCGCCGCCGCCGAACTGGATCCACATAATGTCCATCTCGAAGCTGACGTATTTCGGATCGGTATTGTTAATGATATAATCCAGTAACGTCCCCCCTTGATAAGGTTGAAATTCGTAACCATGCGCATGATAGCAGAAGGTTAGCCCGGCATCATAAAGGATCTTTCCGACACGGTTGAAGTCTTCGACCGCCTGCTTCGCATTGTCGAAGGTCAGCACCCCGCCACTATGCGGCACCCACGCGCACATCACATATTGGGCTCCTAACGCCTTCGCCTGCATGACGATGGAGTCGGGATAGGTCGTCAGCTTTTTATAATCGGCTCCGATGCTCGGAATGCCGATCCCCCGATCGTCGCACAACTTTTTGAAGTCAGACCAGGGCATACGCCCACCTCCGCCTTCCAGCTCGGTAAACCCCATCATTTTTATCGTATCCAGCGTCTTGGGCACACTCGCCGCCCAATCCCGGCGATAAGTAAAGGCTTCCACACCCAGCGGAAAAGTATACAACGGTTTTTGCGCAAGAACGGGGCCAACCGCAACGGCCAGCCACATCAAAATAATGAAACGCTTATTCATCATAAAAAAAATTTAGATATTTCCTTTTTTTCTTTCCTCCACGGCATAATTCACGGCGCGAGCCGTCATCGCCATATAGGTCAATGTCGGGTTCTGGCAGCTGGTGGAGGTCATGCAGGCGCCATCAGTCACGAAAACATTTTTGCAATGGTGCAGCTGGTTCCATTTATTCAGCAACGATGTCTTAGGGTCATGTCCCATCCGCACCCCGCCCATCTCGTGGATATCGCTACCCGGCGGCGACTTCGTGTCGTTGATCTTGATATTGATGAACCCGGCTTTCTCAAACATCGCCGTCGATTGCTCGATATAATCCTGCACCATCTTATCGTCATTCTCCGACCATTCACAGGATAGGATGATCTGCGGGATACCATATTTATCTTTCAGATCGGGGTGCAGCCGAAGATGGTTTTTCTCGAGCGGCACACATTCCCCCATCATCCAGCTGCTGATATGCCAGTTCCCCGGCTGTGGGTGCAATAGATTTTCACGCAGCTGGTCTCCTATCATGCTGGTATCCGAATCGAAGGACCGGCCCCCGCCGATGCCGATGGCATACCCCCGGAGAAAATCCGTATCCTGTTTACGCAGGTTCCTGAACCGCGGAATATAGCTGTTGCTGGGATTGCGGCCGTCGGTCCTTTTGTCTTTGAAACCTTCGAATTCCGCACCCCCTTTGCCCCGGTAATTGTGCCAGGAAATGAATTTGCCCAGCAGCCCGCTGTCATTGCTCAGCCCGTTCGGGAACCGGCTCGAAGTCGAATTCAGCAGGATCGCGCTGCTGTTGAGCGTTGAGGCATTGACAAAGATCACCGGCGCATAGAATTCAATCATCTCCTTCGAAGTGGCATCGATAACCCGAACGCCGGTAGCCTTGCCCTTCTTATCGTCATAGATGACGGAGTGGACCACCGAATGAGGACGGATCGTTAGATTGCCTGTCCGTTCGGCCCAGGGCAGCGTACTGGCATTACTGCTGAAATAGCCGCCGAAAACACAGCCCCGGTTACACATGGTCTGGTTCTGGCATTTGGTGCGCCCTTGCTGCTGGTGAATAGGCTGCGGATCGGTCAGATGCGCACACCGCGCCTGGATAAGGTGGCGGTCCGCAAAATTCTTCTTTAGGCTGTCCCTGAAATACATTTCGACACAGCTCATCTCGAAACCCGGCATCACCTCGCTGTCTGGTAGTTCAGCCAGGCCGTCCCTGTTGCCGGCAATGCCCGCGAATTTCTCTACATAGCTGTACCAGGATTCGAGGTCTTTATATCGGATGGGCCAGTCGACCGCAAACCCGTCGCGCACCGGTCCTTCAAAATCAAAATCGCTCCAGCGTTGCGTCTGCCGCGCCCATAATAAGGATTTGCCCCCCATATGATAGCCACGCACCCAGCGGAAAGGCTTTTCCTGGATGTAGGGTTGCTCGTCATCTGGCAAGGCCCAGTTGAGCGTCTCTTCCCGAAGAAATGTAGCATTGTGATGATTCTTACGCTCTTCGATGGTGACGGTACCCCGGTGCTCGAAATCCCATGGTGGTTTGCTGGCATTCGGATAGTCCTTGATATGTTTGACTTCCCGGCCTCTTTCCAACACTAATGTCTTCAGCCCTTTATCACACAACTCTTTGGCTGCCCATCCGCCGCTGGCGCCTGATCCGATGACGATCGCATCGTATGTCCTTTTTTTCGCAGAATCAGCTGTATTGTCCGGCATGGCTTTATGCTTTGATATCGATGCACCCGTAGTAATGACCGGGTGCAACTTTATAATGTAAATAATCCTCCATGACCTTTTGCGAGGTGTTGAATCCCCGGATAGTCTCGATCTTCATCTGGGTCAAAAAGTCCTTTTGATCCTTATCCCCCGAGGTAGCCCACTGACGCAGAATAACCTGCCGTTGCTCCAGCGTGCCGGTGGCAAAAGATTGTCCATCCAACGCCGTGAGCTGCTTTTTCACACTCTCCTTGACAGGAGGCTCATAACAATCATCAATTAATTTTTGCAGAAACTTATCTACGCCGACCGCTAACGCCCCGGGCGCCGCCGTTCCTGACGGAATAATCGCATCAACCAGCCCCGTCAGCGTTCCCTGCTCAGCAGCACTAAAAGAAGAAAAATGTGTAGTCGTATCGCTAAGATGACAAGCCGTCATCCAAAAAGGCAGTGTAATCAATCCGCCTGCAGCGAGGGTGAGATGTGTAATAGCATGACGTCGGTCCATGGCAATCGCGTTGAGACAAGAAATGTAAGTAAAATATGCCCCGCGCACCAAGCCTCAGTCCGCTAATGTTTGCTAAACACAATGATTGGATAATTTTTCATTAGTCTGGTCTACTTCGCCCCCGCCTCCGCGTCAACCCCACCATCCCCGCATTAAACACCCACAAATACGCCGGGAACAGCACATAGATCACATCATGACCCACACATATCACCAGCGCCAGCGTCGATGACACCGTCCCCAACACCCACGCCGCCGACCGCTCCGATGCCGGGTCCCTATAAGCTTTAACGATCGTCGGTATCCCCAGCAACGCATCCGCAACGATAGCGAAGATAGTCGTCACCCATGGATTGGCAGACCCAAGATACACACCCACGCATCCCAGCCCCGCCAATAAAAACCACCAGTCCCGGCGCTTGAAAGAATAATTTCCGCTAAAAAAGGCCACCGCCGCAATCGCAATACAACCTGCCGTCGAACAAAGAATGCCCGTCATACTCCATTGCCATCCCTTCGCGATCACCTGCGATACCAGGCTCGTGCCCATCAGGAAGGCCCAGCCAAACCATGACAACACGCTGGGCGTTACTTTCTTTTGCAACCCATTCACCAGGTAGATCACTTGCGCACTGCCGATCGCCATCCCTGCCAGCACACCGATAATTTTTTCCATGCCTTACTGCCTCTGCGTGATTGTGATATTCCGAAACTCGATCGGCCCATGATCCCCCTGCAGATAGATCGGCCCCGGATCTCCTTCCTTGCTGTCCAGCGCACCCCCGGTGATGCCGGGTATCTCCGCATTGCAGATCACGGTCTTACCATTGAATACAACCGTCACCAACCGCCCCACTAATGTTATATCATATGACTGCCATTCACCCGATGCCTTCGCCATCTGTTCAGTCGGTGGCAAAAACCCATATACCGCACTCATCTGGTTATTGGGCGGCTCCGGCACACGCGTGTCCTGGATCTGAACCTCATAACGGCCTCTCAAATATACCCCGCTGTTGCTGCCATCAGGATAACGGAATTCAATATGAAGTTTGAAGTCGGTAAACTTCTCATCCGTTACGATATTCGACCCGGAGTGCGGACTGCGGAGAACGCCGGACTGTCCTATCCATTGATTGTTTTCTCCTGACGCATGCCAGCCTTTCAGATCAGTGCCGTCGAAAAGTTTCACCGGCGTACCCCAGATAATGATCCCGCTCCGCCGAAGGGTCGGAGCGCGGTGCCCCACCCAGTTGTATGTCGTACCACCCGGCGTTACCATCGTTCCTGAAAGACTATCCCCCTGCAGAACGCCTTCTACAGTCAGATCTTTGTCCTCCCGCTCCCACTGCGGTGGAATGGAAAAGCTCATTTTGCCATCAGCAAAATACACCCGCGAGATCGGCCGGGCACTTCCGCCGGTACCCACAAAGCGGCCTACCAGTGTGCGAATACCCGATTTCGTAACCTCCAGCCATGAAGGCAAAACCTTTCCGGGATAGTACACGGTAATGTCCCAGCGCCCCAGCAGGGCGGCCGTATCCGACAACGGCATGCTATATCCTGCGAGGCTACTCATCATCAGTATAACGGCTAATATCCAGCTTTTCATGAAAAATATTTTGAAAGTAAGATACATCATTTTTTTACGTAGTTTTCCGGACAACTAATTGACTAACCTATGTTCAATCACTTTTATGTAGCAGCCCTGATCTTCCTGCTGTTCATCGGAGCAATTTTCCTGCTGGTGAAACGCAACAAGTTCCTCCAGCGTTTTTCCATCGACCTGGATATCGGCGGTATCATCTATGGCGGTATCGTGGCCGTATATTCCATTCTGCTGGCCTTTATTGTAGTCATCGTATGGGAACAATACCAGAACACCGGTGACAGGATACAGGAAGAATCATCCAAAGTCTTCAACCTCTACAGGGCCAGTTACGCCTTCCCCGATTCCACCACAGGGAAAAAGATCAGGACTACCGTGATCGCTTATGTCAACTCCGTGGTCGACGACGAATTCCCCGCCATGGAGCACGATACGACCAGCAGCCTCACACAACATAAATACAATCAGGTATGGGATATGATCTATGCCATCCGGCCCAACACGGAAAATGAAAAAATATGGAATGCCTCGATGGTCACCAGTGTCAACCAGTTCGGCGAGGCCAGGATCATCCGCATCTCCGACATTGACCCTTCCCTGCCGCCATTGATGTTGAACATACTCCTGGCAGGCGGAGCCATCATCATTCTTTTTGCCATCCTGTTCAAGACGAACAATAACTCGGCGCACTTTCTCAAGATACTGATGTTCTCCATCGTCATTGTCTTCAACCTGATGCTCGTCAACCTGCTCGACCATCCCTATAAAGGATTGCTCAAAATAGAGCCGTCCGCCTTCACAAAAATTCTGAAACATTATAAGGATGAACAAAAATAATTTATTGCTCGCCTGCCTTTCGCTTGTCTGCCTTCTGGCCATCTCATCCGCCCCGGCCCCCTCAAGGCTCGCATCGGCCCCCTCCGGCAATCCCATCTTCCCGGGCTGGTACGCCGATCCTGAAACCGCCGTCTATGACAACACGTATTGGGTCTACCCTACTTATTCCGCTCCTTATAAAGACCAGGTCTTCTTCGACGCCTTCTCCTCCCCCGACCTCGTCCATTGGTACAAGCACCCTCATATCGTAGACACCACCGCCATTCGCTGGGCTAAAAAAGCCATGTGGGCCCCTGCCATCGCCAAAAAGGACGGGAAATATTATTTCTTCTTCGGCGCCAATGATATCCAGAACGATTCCTCTACCGGCGGCATCGGTATCGCCGTCGCTGATCGCCCCGAAGGCCCTTATCATGACTACCTGGGCCGTCCCCTGATCGACAAATTCTACAACGGCGCCCAGCCGATCGACCAGGCCGTCTTCCAGGACCGTGACGGCTCCTGGTACCTTATCTATGGCGGCTGGCGTCACTGCAATATCGCCCGGCTCAGACCGGATTTCACCGGCTTCCTGCCCTTTCCGGACGGATCGGTGTTCAAAGAGATCACCCCGGATAAATATGTCGAAGGCCCCTATATGATCGAACGTAACGGCAAATACTATTTCATGTGGTCCGAAGGCGGTTGGGGCGGCCCCGATTACTCCGTAGCCTACGCCATAGCAGATAAACCGACCGGCCCTTTCAAAAGGATCGGCAAGATCCTCCAGCAGGATATGGCCGTTGCTACCGGCGCAGGCCATCACTCGGTACTCCATATCCCCGGCACGGATGATTATTATATCGTTTATCATCGCAGGCCCCTCGGTGAAACCGACGCCAATCACCGCGTAGTCTGTATCGACAAAATGGAATTCGATCCCGACGGCCTCATCCGACCGGTGAAGATCACCCGCGAAGGCGTCGCCCCACGACCGCTAAAATAACCAACCATATGAACCCCCTACAAACCAAACTGCGCTTAATTTATTTTCCCTTCCTCCTGTTGAGTATCGGCCTGACGGCATCGTATACTTTTTTGAACTGGCTGCTCACCATGAGGTTCCATCTCATCGTCCTGAAAACAGAAACGACCAATCTCTGGATTCCCTTTGCCTTACCATGGTTGCCCGCTTTCCTTTGGTACCGGAAACGAATCAAATTATTACGGTTTAATAAGAGGGCTAAAGACCCCGCCACCGGCCTGGCGATGCTTGTAGCATTCGCCATCATTGCACCACTGATCATCGCGCAGGAGTTTATGGCGACAAACTCCGGCACGTTGACCACCCTGAGTAACCCCAGTGAGATCACACTCAGCAAGGATGTCCGGTATTATAAGATTCAAAATTATGCTATAGACCGGTCATATACCCGAAGCCATTTCACGCGGGAAGTGACGGGTAAATACAATGATCACCTTGACTTTACCCTATACGTGGTGTGCCCGCTTTACGACAAAGGCCATATCCCGGTCAGCAATATCCCCAAGACCAGGACCTACCCTATACCGCCCCCCGGCAAACCATTGTACCTCGTGGATGACTCGGCGTCTGATGAGTCGGCCGTCAGACAAATTCCGAAGGACAGCGTGGCATCAGCATCTCCCGTGGCCTGGGTCTGTAAAAAGTATACCAACCAGATCAGCAACCATCTAAGCGCGGAGGCAAAACAACAAGAAAAGGAAAACTTTATGAATGATTCCCGGACCGCCTATCAGTCTGAACCGGTAACCGGATATGCCTATTTCGATGAAATCCCATACAGCAATGACTACATAGGCTATAAGAAAGCGGCAGAAAATTCAGACAGGTATCAGGATAATGGCCATCTGCATTTGCTGGTGCCGCAATCGGAGCCTTTTGAAAACAGGAATGGTAACAAGCTGCCCTGGATATTCGGCTCGTTTGCCATCGGCGCCGCCATTTATTTCCTGGTACTATTGTTCATCCCGTTGGATGAGGCAAAAGTAAAAGCATGGATGTCCGGCGATACGAAAACAAAAAACCCAAAACCACAGTCCCTGAAAGAATCCTTCGCATTGATCATTCCCAGGAAAGGCTTCTTCGCTACTCCCATCATCATTTACCTCAATGTGCTGGTATTCCTGGCGATGGTAGTGGCAGGGCTGGGCTTTATTAATTTTAGCGCGGGCGACCTCCTTTCCTGGGGTGGCAATTACGGACCGGCTATCGCCGACGGTCAATGGTGGCGCTTGCTGACTGCCATGTTCGTGCATGCAGGTCTCATGCACCTCTTGCTCAATATGTACGGACTATTGTTCGTGGGCTTATTCCTGGAGCCGGTGCTGGGTACATGGCGGTTTGCGATCTACTACCTGGCCACGGGATTGTTGGCAGGCATTGCCAGCCTCTGGATACATCCGGACCTTGTAGGCGTCGGCGCCTCCGGCGCTATATTTGGCATGTACGGCGTGTTCCTGGCCTGTCTGTTAACAGGCGTTTTCCCTCCCGGGATGAAAAAGGCATTTCTCCTCAGCACCCTCATCTTTGTCGGCGCCAATCTGGTGATGGGACTGTCGGGTAATATTGACAATGCCGCCCATATCGGCGGCCTCGTTGCCGGATTTCTCATTGGCTTTTTCTTTTCAAAGACACGGCCCGACCCCACCCCATAGCACCCGCAATAAAACTAACAACAAGCTCATGAAACACACCTGCTTTATCCTGCTGCTCTCCATACCCGGACTCGCCGCATTCGCTCAAAGAACCGAAAGATTCTACGACTATCAGTGGGTGGCCTCGGACGGCCCGCACGCCCGCTTTTACTCGATCGTCGAACGCACGGATTCCGGTTACCATCGCCTGGACTATTATGTCCATGACATGTCCTTGCAAATGGAAGGCTGGTTCGAGGACAGCGCCTGTAAAATTCGTTCAGGGAAATTCACCTACCTATACTCCGGCAAAAGATTGGAATCCACCGGCCGCTACCTGCACAATAAGCGAGAGGGGCTATGGCTCTCCTACCATCCGAATGGAATGATGGCGGATTCGACCGTGTACGATAACGGATTGCCCGTGGGTACCAGTATGGCCTGGTATAACAACGGCATTCTTTCCGACTCCGCCGTATACAACGCCGATGGCAGCGGCGTCAAAGTCGGCTGGTTTGATAATGGCAATCCCTCCTACGCCGGCAGACTGGCGCCCGACTACAAGAGCCACGGCAAATGGCAATACTTTCATAAGAATGGACAGACCAGCGCATTCGAACTGTATAACCATGGCAGTCTGATAGACAAGCAATATTTTGACGAAGCCGGTCAGCCGGTCGATACTACCAACAAGGACAGAGGCGCCAGCTTCGTTGGCGGAACCAAAGCCTGGCTGAAATACCTCGACCAACGCCTGTACTTTCCATCCGATTACCAGATTACCAACAGCGACGAAGCTGCCCTGGTCATTACCATGACCATCGATGAGGACGGGAAAACAAAGGACGCTTTCGTCAGCACCCCTTTTTATCCCCCATTCGAAAAAATAGCGTTGGGGGTTATACACGGATCACCAAAATGGCAGCCAGCCATGAACCACAACCGGCGGGTAAGCGCTGTGTTCCGCCAACCGGTCATTTTCAGTCAGGCACAAAGACTGGACGCTTCACCGTGACGGCGGAATTTCTTATCTTTAGTCACCATGAGAAAACTTCTGCTTTCCCTGCTGCTGCCGGCCTTCGCCGCCGCACCAGGTTACTCCCAGCTCACCGCGCCGGAAAAAAAGGCCATCGCCTACATCAACACCCACATGAGCGCCGCCATGCAGCTGCTCATCGAAACCGTCAATATCAACAGCGGCACCCTCAACATAGATGGAGTGAAAAAGGTCGGCTCCCTTTATGCTCATGAGCTCGAACAGCTCGGCTTTACCGTCGAATGGGTCAGCGAACCGGATTCTCTCCACCGCGCCGGCCACCTGGTCGCCACTCATACCGGCAAAAAAGGTAAAAAGCTCTTCCTCATTGGTCACCTCGATACTGTCTTCGAACCCGATATGCCCGCCGGACCCTACACCGTGATCAACGATTCGACGGCTACCGGTCAGGGCGTCAACGATATGAAAGGGGGCGACGTGGTCATCATCACGGCCTTGGCGGCGTTACAAGCCGCAGGGCAATTGAAGGACATGAACGTCATCGCTTATTTCACCGGCGATGAAGAACGTTCAGGCACGCCGCATGCCGTAGCCCGACAGGATTTTATCGCTCGCGCCCGGACCTGTGATATCGCCCTGGCCTTCGAGCCCGCCCAGGGACTTCATACAGTGGCAGCAGCCCGTCGCGGTTCCAGCAGCTGGACGCTCACCGTGACAGCCAAAACAGGGCACTCAGCCCGGGTGTTCTCTGATTCGGCAGGTGATGGCGCTATTTACGAAGCCGCCCGGGTGCTCAATACCTTCCGCGAACAGCTCGGCGCCGAACCCTACCTGACCTTCAATCCCGGCCTGATCATCGGCGGATCCGATATAAAAATGGATCCCCAGGACGCCAGAGGTACAGCGGTGGGGAAGTCGAATATCATTTCTCCGGCGACAAGGGTCACAGGCGACCTGCGCTTCCTGTCTGAAGGGCAGAAGAATGCTGCCCGCGAAAAAATGAGCGTTATCGTAGCCAACAGTCTGCCCGGGACGCATTCGACTATTTATTTTTCCGACGGCTTACCCGCTATGCCGCCGACGCCGGGCAACCTTAACCTCGTGACGGAACTGTCCAAAATAACGATGGATATGGGCATCGGGCCGACCGAAGCAGGCGACCCGGGTGTGCGGGGAGCCGGCGATATCTCCGACATCGCTCAATACGTGGACTGCCTCGACGGACTCGGCGCCCCGGGCGATGGCGCCCATAAGGCAGGGGAAACCATCAACCTGAAGGAATATCCCTTATGCATCCAGCGCGCAGCACTGCTCTTATACCGCCTCAGCCGTTAAGCCCTTCCGTTACCGCCCGCCCGCTGCTAACCTCAGTCGACCCTTAGACTCTTCGACGGATTGGCAACCGCTGCCTTCAAAGTATGGAAAGCAACGGTCAGCATGGTGATCAGCAACACAGTCAGCGCCGACAGCACAAAGGGCAGTGGCGTCAAACCCGTATTATACGTAAATATCTTCAGCCAATTATACATGAACCACCAGGCAACAGGGAAAGCAACCAGACACGAAACCCCCACCAGCACGATAAAATTCGTGGTCAGCAACGGTACGATCTGCCCGATCCCCGCACCCATGATCTTCCGGATACTGATCTCTTTTTGCCGCTGTTCCGTGGTGAAGGCAATCAATCCCAACAAACCCAGACAGGTGATCAGGATCGTGAGAATGGAAAAGCTGGTGAATATCTTACCTCTCTTCTGATCAGCTGCATACTGAGAATCGAAATCCTGGTCAAGGAATTTATAGGAGAAGGGAAGTTCGGGGAAATAAAACTTCCACGTTTTCTCAACGCCGGCGATAGTCCCGGGAATATTCTTTGGATCCAGTTTGAGCTGAATGCCACTATTGTTTTGGTTATAACGGATGATCAACGGCGCTATCGGGTTATACAGCGATCGCTGGTTGAAGTCATTCACTACCCCGACAACTTCCCAATAACGGCCAGATGTATCTCCCGGAAATTTCACTCGTTTGCCGATCGGATTGTCCCAGCCATAATAATTCACCATATTCTCATTCACAATGATGCCATGCAAAGTATCAGACGACTGGCTATAAAAATTTCGTCCTTTTTTGATAGTGATTCCCAGCGTTTTGAAATAGTCCTCATCCGCTCCATATATAAACACCCCCTTGTCCACATAGCCCTTTTTGGTTTCTATCTCGAACAGGTTGAAACCGACATCATTCCCCGGAACCGCCTGAGACGTACTAACGGAAAGGATCTGCGGATTCTTACGCATTTCATTTTTAAAAGCAAGGATCTTCCCGCTGACATCGGCATCGGTATTCACCGTCAATGACAACACTTCGTGCTTGTTAAATCCCACGTCTTTATTTTGCAGATATTTCAACTGGTTGTAAACAACCCACGTACAGATGATCATGATCATAGAGATGGAAAACTGCACCACCACCAATGCACGCCGCAAAATAGCATTGCTGGAACCTTTCGCAAGGCTTCCCTTCAGCACATGGATAGGATTGAACTTGGAGAGATAAAAGGCAGGATAGCTCCCGCCTACCAGTCCCACGAATAAAATAACCGCCAGCAGGAGCAGGAAAGTGCCGGGCTCCATCAGCGCGCCAAAAGAAATAGATTTTCCGGCCAGCGAATTGAACAACGGCAACAGCAACGCTATGCATCCGACACTGAGCAACAGCGCAAAAATGGCCGTCAGCGTCGATTCAACAAGGAATTGCGCGACCAGCATGGACTGGGTTGAGCCTGTTACCTTCCGGATACCGATCTCTTTAGCCCTCCTGGCGGAACGCGCCGTCGTCAGGTTCATATAATTAATACAGGCGATCAGCAGCATGAACAAAGCTACCGAGCCAAAGATATAGATGTAGGAAATGCTCCCGAGCTCTTCCGGCTCCCCCTGGAAATCGGAATGCAAATGAATGGCAGCCACCGGTTGTACTCCATAATGGATCTTGATATTGTATTTGGCAAAGATGGGCGCCATATATTTATCATACATGGGCAGCAGCTTCTTTTCAAAAGCCGCGGCATCGGCATTCGGCTTCAGCAGGACATACGTGTAGATGTTGAAACCTCCCCAATTCTGATCGAAATCTTTCCCCAGCGTACTCACCGATAACAAAATATTGAATCGAAGATGAGAATTCATCGGCACATCCTTTACCACCCCGGTGATCTTGAAGACATCCCCCTTGTCATTCCGCAGCGATTGACCGACAACGCCCGTACTCTTCCCGAAATACTGTATAGCCACGGATTCGGTCAACACCATGGAATGAGGCGCCACAAGGGCCGTCCGCGGATCGCCTTCCAGGAAGGGATAGGTAAATACCTTGAACACGGTACTGTCGGCATAAAATACCTTTTCTATGTAGAGACGCACATCATTCAGCTGGAACATATCCTTGCCATCATTAACGAGACGGACAGATTCTTCTACTTCCGGAAAATCCTTTTTCAGCGTAGGCCCCAACGGGTGTTGTGTACTCGTCCATTTCAGCATATCCTTATCCGGCTCTTTGATATAGGAAGTGATCCGGTATATCCTGTCCAGCTTCAGATTGTAGCGATCATAGCTTAGTTCATCTTTGATATAAAAGATCAGCAAAAGCCCAAACGTGATCCCAATCATTAAACCGACAATATTGAGCAGACTGTACCATTTATCCCGTTTGAAATTGCGCAGGGCGACAAGAAGGAGGTTTTTTAGCATGGCCGGTTTAGGTTTTATCCCCTTTTGCCACAAAGGACATGCCACTTTCCCTGCCATTGTCCGCTTGCAGCGCCACTACCCTGGCCGGGTGGCCATGATGGTTCCGCTGGGCCGTGCTGAAAGCCACCCCGCAAACAGCCAGCGCAACGAACAGGCTCGTCCATTCCGTCTCCACATTCCACTTCCCGATGGCACGGGGCGCGTGCAGCAGCAATATCCACAGGAAAAACATGATACCCAGCCACGTCGCGGCCAGTCCAACCCGCTGCCCAATGACAAAGCTTATCCCGCACAACAGATACCCCACAACCACCACATAATCCAGCACCATCCGCACCGGCATCCAGGTCGGGATCAGCGACAGGATATAGTCGAAATACATGATATGTTGGATGCAAAAGACGAACAGGCTGAGGGCAAACAGATAATGCCCGATCATGGCCAGCACATGGATGGTCCTGTTCCATCGCCGGCTGATGAGTGTCTCATCGGGCAATCCGGCGGCAATGATAAAGGCGCCGCTGGTCAGCATCACCCCCTCGAAGGTCACCGCCCAATCGTTGGCATTGTGGAGGTTCATCAGTAAGGCAGGCAGCTGTAATGCCAGCAAAAAGATCGCCAGCAACGCCCCCACCCCCACCAAGGCCAGTTGACGCCTGATGTTGAAGACAATACTCAATCCGGTAAGGATAAAAATCGCACTGGACAGTAGCATCGATATCCAGCGCAACGGAAAGGCGGGCGGCACCTGCAGCAAGCTGCTCAAAAAATTCTGCGTCACCAGTTGGATGACGCCAAAAGCGACCATGGCCGCACCATAGAAATAGGGCGCCACCCTCAAGAATTTATTCATATGCTGAACTTTTAACGATTTCCGTTGACAGTAAAGACGACCCTTCGCCCTACATTAAAGTTCAGCAGAAGCCGCCAGCCGCCCAATTCAGACGCTGTACAACTTCGTACAAGATGGAACAAAATTGTTGTAATTTACGTGGATGCAATGGTTCTCCCTGTATAGCATGGTCACCCTCTACATCCTCGCCGGCATCAATCACTTTTGGCATCCCCGTATGTACCAGCGCATCATGCCTCCCTATATCCCCTTTCATCTTCCTGTGGTCTATATCAGCGGCGTCTGCGAAATAGCCTTCGCCCTCCTCCTGTTGCCGATCGTCACCCGATGGCTCGCCGCATGGCTCATCATAGCCCTCCTCATCGCCATCTTCCCCGCCAACATCCAGATGGCAATGGATTACTCCCGCCGCCATAACCCTTACACCTGGTTAGCTATTCTCCGCCTCCCCATCCAGATTCTCCTTATTTTCTGGGCCTGGCAATTCACCAAACGTTCTTAACTCCCGGATGCCTCGGCCTTACGGCCCACCATCACCCCCGATTTTCATTTCGTCACTTCATAGCGTTTCATATTTTTGGACCTGAATTTAACGACTGACCGCGCCGATCCAAACCAACTTTATTGAGGCATTGTACCATCACATTGAATTCAAGATAGCAGATCCACACTCGGTTTTGATGAGTACCATGCCTGGGCAAGAGAAATGCAAAGAGAAGAACCAACACTTAGTGAGCTAATGCAGACCGCTGAAGGAAGAGAATTGTGGAGAAACACCGGTATCTCCTGGATTGGCGAATTCTTTCTGGCTAAGGACCATCCTTGTAATCACTATCTGAAAAGAAAAGGCATAGATGCCGCCGTATAAAATTCAAGGCATTACCTGAGAATGCAATACCTCATTCTTAACCTGAGTCTTTGATTTGCCTTTATTGCTAAGCACAAATGATGTATATTGAGGATACATTCTTTTGACGGCTTCAATTCCTTTGTCAATGAATAATGTAAAGGCAGAAACCATCATCATCGCTTCTTGCTTCTTCTTATATTTTTCTGCTTCATTCATACATCATAAAAATACAAAAATATTCCCGAAAAAGCCATAGCCCTACAAATCGATGATAATCAAAGCACAATGACCGCCCCCCTCTACATCACTAAAGAAAAGATCTCCTCCCTCCTCTCCATGACGGAATGCATCTCCCTCATGGAAACCATGTTCCGCGACCTTGCCCACGGCAAAACCCTCCAGCCCCTCCGCTCACTGATGCGCCTCCCGGGCCACAGCGGCTTATTGGGCATGATGCCGGCCTATGCCGAAGACCCCGGCGTCATCGGTATCAAGATCATCACGGTTTTCCACGGCAACAGCGCCGCCGGCTATCCCTCTCACCAGGGTGTGGTCATGCTCTTCGATGGCCGCCACGGTCAGCCACTGATGCTCTTCGACGCAGAAGAGATCACCGCTATCCGTACCGCCGCCGCTAGCGCCGTCGCCACCCGGCTGCTCGCAAAAGAAGACGCCGCTCACCTCGCTATCCTCGGTACCGGCGAACAGGCCGAAAGACATATCGAAGCCATCGGGTTGGTAAGAAATATCAAAAGGATCAGTCTCTGGGGCCGGAACACAGCCCACGCGGAAGCACTCCTCAACAAAATGGCCCGTCGCTATGACATCCCCATCCGACTCTATGACACCGCACAGGCCGCCGTCGCCACCGCAGACATTATCTGCACCGTCACCGCATCCCCCCAACCCATCCTCTCGGGCGAATGGATCAGCTCCGGCGCCCATCTCAATGTCGTCGGCGCCTGTACCCCCAACACCAGGGAAGTAGATACGACCGCCATTACCCGATCCCTCCTGTTCACCGATCGGTATGAATCTCTCTTCAATGAAGCCGGCGAATTCCTCATCCCCAAAAAAGAAGGTGTAATAACCGAGACCGATGTCAAAGGCGAAATAGGGGAGGTGCTGATCGGAACAAAAAAAGGCCGTACCTCTCCCTGCGAGATCACCCTCTTCAAATCATTGGGCATCGCCGCGGAAGATCTCTATGCAGCATGGCATATCTATAAGACGCTCACCCCTCAATAAGGCGTATACTGTTCCCATTCCCAGGGAATCGTCACCCCAGCCAATCCTTCGAACAATTCCTTGAAGATGCGCTCGCCGTTGCTGCTGTTGGTCATCACCACGATGGCTGCATTCCTGTCCGGCAGGCACAGCGCAAAGTGCTCCCACCCATCGTCATGCCCCTCCTTGAAGAAGGCCTTCCCGAAAGGGCTCATAAAAAGCCCCCAGCCCAGTCCATAACCCAGCGAGATCCGCTGATTAGCAGTCGTCGTCGTGGTATCCAGCGAAGGGAACTGGTGTTTTGAATAAATGTTGATCTGCTGCGCCAGCATCTCCTGCTTCGTCTTCGCCGAAAGCCCATCGCCCCTCATCACCGCGGCAATGAAGCGGGTATAATCGGCTATCGTTGTCTCCATCGATCCCGCCGCCCCGGCCTTTGTCCTCTTCTTTTTCGGGATCGTCGACTCATTCTCCAAATGTCCAACCGCATAGTCAGTCTCGAATTCCGGCTGCCAAACATAGCTCGTCCGCCGCATCCCGAAAGGAATAAATATTTTCTCCCGCGCCAGCGAATCCAACCCCTTACCCGTTACCGTCTCCACCACTAGTTGCAACAGCACCAACCCCTCCCCCGAATACGCATATCGGGTTCCCGGCGTGAAAAAGAACTCCAGCTTATTATTCCCTCGTGGATTAAACCACCTGAAATTCGGGAACCCTGTCGTATGGTCAAGGCATTTCCTTGCCGTAAGGAGCTTCCATCGGTCATCTCCCGCAAGATCCTTGTAATTGTCATATTCCGGGATAGGCTTGGGCAGATAAGTATACAGGGGTTTGTCAAGATCGATGATCCCCGAATCCACCAGTTCCATAACCAGGTAGGCAAACACTGCCTTGGAAAAAGAAGCCCCGTAAAAACAGGTGGCCGTGTCATTCATCGTACCTGCCGCCTTATTCTTGTACCCATACGCTTTTACATACGCTACCTGGTTATCCTGTACGAGGCCAACGCAAAGCCCGGTCACATGGGCAGTATCCATTAATTTCACGATATGTGGGTCGATGATCTCGAAAGACGGCCGCTGACCGTCAGCCGCACACCCAACCAATACCGTTAAAAAGATAAGGAGTATTTTCATGGAAGAAATGTACGCCTTTTTCACATTCCGGCAAACCATCCCCGCCGGCTCACCAACCCAACCAGCACCGGCGATCTCCAAAATTCTCCTGGACATGACAAAGCCCCCCATGAACAAGGGAGGGCTCTTAAGTGATTTTTATTTATAAGCTCTTGATAGTGGCTACCATCGTATCGGCTTCCGATTGCTGGAAATTGGTGACTTCCCCCTCGCCGCAGATCAGGGTATACCATATCCCCTCTTTTTTGACATCCACCCTTTTAACCGTATAGTCTTTGAATTTGGCGATATCACCGGTATTCCCTTTTTTCAACACAGCCAGGGCCTGCATGAAATAACGCAGCTGTTGCAGATTCCCGAATTTCAGCGTCGACATATTCACCACACTGGTATATTGCTGATCCCGGAACTCCAGC